>NZ_JAUBRP010000056.1:0-41271 GCF_036701935.1 Microcoleus sp. M2_D5
GCAGATTGACTGGTGGATCCGCACCGATGCTTGCGACAAGATTGTGTGTACCGCATATACATGGAATATGCTGTAATTGCCCAAAACCCACAATCTCGTAAACCCGCCCCCGCGCCACCATCAATCCCAATCTACGTCTTTTAAGATATAGCCTTTCTCAAAAAAGTGAGGTATGCCCTATGCCCATGAGTACCTCATCTTTCCCTCGAAAGGCTATACTTCAACCACTAGAATAAATCCCTCTTTCTTGCAGTTGCTGCATAAAAAACTCTTCCAAACTAGGCTTAGCCAAATTCATGGCAATTAGCTGCCCTCCCGTACCGCTAAGACTAGAAATAAACTCCTTCGGATCGCCCTGCAAATGACCGTACCACAAATCATTATCAACTTCCATATCCGGTATCCATTTTTGCAGGATATTCAAGTGACCACCCCTACCTTGAACCCGGTAAGTTTCAGTATTACCCAAGAGTTCGTCGATCGCACCCATGCAGATTAATTCACCCTTAGCCAAAATTGCCACTCGATCGCAAATCTTCTCCACATCCGACAATATATGCGAATTAAAAAAAATTGTTTTTCCTTGATTTTTCAGAGATAAAATTATCTCCCGCATTTGATATCGTCCCATCGGATCTAAACCAGACATCGGCTCATCTAAAAATACCACATCTGGATTGTTAATCAAAGCTTGGGCCATGCCGATCCGTTGCAGCATTCCCTTAGAATACTGGCGCAACTGTTTTTTAATTGCCGCCGATTGAGATAGCCCAACTAAGTCTAGCAAATTCGGAATTCGCTGTCGCTGAATCGAGGAGGGAATTTGAAATAACCCCGCCGCAAACTGCAAGAATTCCCAGCCCGTGAGATAATCGTAAAAATAGGGATTTTCTGGCAAATAGCCGACTCGCTGCTTCACAGTGCGATCGCCCAAAGGCCTCCCCAACAGCAGCGCCCGGCCAGAAGTGGGCCGCACTATACCCAGCAAAGTTTTCAGCAGCGTAGTTTTCCCCGCTCCATTTTGCCCTAACAACCCAAAAGTTTCCCCCTCAGAGACAGTCAGAGTGCAATTTTTGAGCGATTCAATTTTTTCATTCATCCAGAAGCCAGTACGGTAGAACTTCCCCAGATTAAATGTTTCCACCACTGGGGTAGCTCCGGGCATCTCGATGGAAGTTGGCGCATCTACAAGAGGTTCCATTTTTGTCAGAGAAATAACTAGCACCTGATTATATTCTATGGCATAACTTAAGTAATAATTGCTATTTTTAATGTTAAACTAATATTAGCTGTATTTAATATTTTCTCAATATGGAACGTTCAAAACTTGTTGCTATTATCACTGGAGTGATTTCTATAATTTTAGCAGTTGCCTATCTGCTCCTTGTCACCATCCTCGACTTCCGAGGCGAAATGGTGCCCGCACCTCAAAGTCAGTTGCCAGTCTCCATGCCACTTCAGCAATTAGGCACTGTTAACCAGACTTTGCGACTACATTAGTTATTGGTTATGGGTTATTAGACCTATTGCAAAATATTTTTGTGCTATGGATCGAAAGTTGAGGCAATTTTTAAATCTAGCAGGCCCGGCAAGTTTAAGGAGATGCCAATCAACCCAATAATTCAAAGTTTTACCTAAACTCGATAAAACTATTAAGGATCGCACATATTTTTTTTGCAATAGGTCTATTAAGGATCGCGAATTAAATAACTTACAATTTTAATTGTTATTGTGGGATGGGCCTGAAAGCCCGTCCTACAAACTTGTGGAAGTTATTTAATTCTCATTCCTAATCATTGCAATAACAACTAACCACTAACAACCAACAACTGCCAACTGACTAACTAATACACATGAATTGCTTTCATCATGTGATATGCAACCAGCAACTGCGTCAAAGCTAGCGGGTAGCTTTGCAAAACTTCACCTGTTGTGCCGATCAGTTTGCCAATTTCCGGGTTGCCTTGGGCGGAGCAAAATCCCCGCAGGTGTGGCAACTCGCTACACAACATCATTTCCAGCTCGTTTACTTGCTCGCTAGTGGCATGGGAGTCTACTTCCAAAACGTCAACAGGTTTGCCCATATCTCGATCGAGCCCCAAGCGAATTGCAGGTTTAAAACTCTCGCTGCCTCGACCTAAAATTTCAGTAAAATCCGGGTGAGGAATTGTAGGCCTGAGCACTAAACGGACGCTCAAATTGCCTTCATTCTCCGTTTCGGGCGGGTAAAAACTAACTACAACATCGGCCGATTTGCGCTGAGGACGAATGAAGTCTTCAGAGTCCGGTTCCCGTTTTTTTATTTCTGCAAGCACCTGTTCTTCAGTATAACCGCGCTTCATAACATCGCGCTTAACTTTCCACTGAGTTCGCAACTCTTCTGGGGGAGCAAGATACACTTTTACGTCGTAAGAATCGCGGATTGTTCTGGTTGCGTAACCCAGCAAACCTTCAACTATTACAAATTTGCTGGGCTTGATGTATTCGGGCGGGTCGAATGTACCTGTCGTGTGGTTGTAGATGGGTTTGAGAATTGCTTGTCCGGTACGCAGCAGGCTGAGGTGCTGCTGCATAATGTCGAGGTAATTGCAGTCGGGATGCAATGCTGTGATTCCGATTTCGGCCCGCTGCTTTCTGTCGTAGCGGTGATAGTCGTCAGTGCAAATCACAGTAACATTTTCTGGCCCCAATACTTGGGCAATTCCCCGCGTCAGGGTGGTTTTGCCCGCTGCGCTGTCTCCGACAATACCGAGAATAATTGGTCGATCGCTCATTGTTTTTACCCGGACGCACAATAGCAAATTTTGTTGTCAATCTTCAATCTTATCAAAATTGTGTTCCATCCGATCGCTCGGTTTGACTTGATCCCCCCGGAGTCTCCCCCATGTGTAAAATTATTGTAAAATTTCTTAATAAAATTAAACAAAGCATACTCAGGGAACATCTCATTGAACGATCGTAATTACCCAATTCTCAATTCCCTGTTTGCCCAATTCCCTGTTTGGCCCATTACCACTCATCCTTTCGTTTGTTGCTGTAAGTTTCCCAATCGTCTTGTTGCGGTGGCTCATACAACGGTTCTGGTTCCAATTCGGCTGACATTTCTAATTCAGGTTCCGATTCCTGCTGATAAATGTTCAAAGGTTCGACAACGCGGGCGATCGCATCTTTGACAAATGCTTTGACAAACTCGTCTTTCCGATTTAACTGAAACTGCCTTTGCACAACTTCGGCGATGCCACCATCGCCCCAATCTTGGTCATGGCGGAAATATTCAATAAAACTTTTACCGGCAATTCTGGTTAAATAAGCCGCACTGACTGCTTGAATAGCTTTGCCAAGTACAAACCCAGCTACGCTTAACTGCAGCGCCCTTGACACTACTTGAATTACCCCTTCAACTATTCCCAAACTTGCCAGGGTTTTTGCAAGAGACAATGCCAATTCTTTCGCGCGATCGATATTTAATTCGCAGCCGTAAATCTTGGCAATTTCTACTACCATTTGAGCGTTAACTGCTGCTGTCGCTAACAAATCCACAACTGGCAAAGGCGTTACCGCAATTACTCCGGCTCCGATCCACTGAAATCGCTCTACTGCTTTATCAGCTTGCCGCCTTCTTTGAGCATCAATTAACTTGCGCGCTTGGTCTCCCAAGTGCTGAGACTGCAGCAAAATATTGTCCGCAATTAAGTCTTCGCCTTCGGCTCGCAAAATCGCAGCGACGCGCCGAATTAATGGCATAATATCCGGGTCTGGCTGAAAAATTGTGCCGTCTTCTAGTACAACTTTTGGCGGATTGGCGCTAATTGCTACTACATCCATTGCTGATACAAAACCTTTGACTCGCTGCCGCAGCCTAGTGAGAATTTCATCTCTGTCGGTGTCGGGATAAAGGTCAACTTTATTAAAAACCACGATCGACCTTTTGCCAATTTCCGCCAAAGCCCGCAGCGGTTCGTACTCGGATTTGCGTAAATCGCCGTCCAAAACAAATAAGATCAAATCTGCCCTCGCCGCCAACTGCCTCGCCAATTCCTCTCTGTAAGTCCCCGCTACTCCCGCTTCCAAGATGCCTGGGGTATCAGTAATCGCTAATTCTCGATCGATTCCTTTCAATGAAAGAGTGTAAGTTTCGCCAACTTCGGTAGTTCCCATCGGCGCGCCCACCTGTCCCGCCATCCGCCCCACCAGCGCATTCACAGCGGAAGTTTTGCCCGCAGAACCGGTGCCGAAAACAACTACTCGAACGCTGCCCCTCGCCATGCTAGCTTCAATTTCGCGGGCTCTCAACAGCAAAGCTTGCCGCGCTACTTCATCTTGAATGCGATCGACTTGTTGCCGAATTGCTTTAAGATTTTCCGAAGCAGCTTCACTTTTCACAACAGGAACCTTCGGAGTAATCGGCCGTTTTCCCTTAACTTTCTGAGGGCTTTGCAGCAGCCTAAAATAGTAAACCAGCGCAAAAATTAGGGTTCCCAAAAGTACAATTATCAGGAAAATCAGCAAATTAGCCAGCAGCGGAGAAGCAGACCACGCAACTTGACTGTAAAGCCCTGTTAAGGAACTCACCAGCCCAATAATCAGCCCCAGGGCGAGGCAGAAAGCAGCAATTAAGGTTAACAGGCGCGGCAAAGGCATGAGGAAAGTGGCAAATAAAAGGGTGATGCTTTGATTTTTACATTACCCCGATAGTCATCAGTCATGGCAAATCTAAAATCTAAAATCTAAAATCTAAAATGGCCGAGCGCCCGATGGTACTGCGCGAACCCGCAAATCCCGATTCTGTCGGACTGCGGGCGCGATTTGCGGGGTTTTAGGGGTAGCGGGTGCAGATAAAGTGCGATCGCGCCTACCGTCTGTAATTGTAGCTTGCACGAGAACTTGGGATCGCGAATTAAATAACTTACAATTTTAATTGTTATTGTGGGATGGGCGTCCCGCCCGTCCACTCATGACGGGCCCGACGCCCATCTCACTTTCAAGAGTGGAAGTTATTTACAGCACTTTCCAGGTAAGTGAAGTACAGAGAAACCGGGTTTCTTGAATAAAACCGGTTTCTGGCGATAAATCCAGAAGAAACCCGGTTTCTGGGGTGTACTTTATAAACCTGGAATCCGCTGTAATTCTCATTCCTTACTAAGTCAGTCGCAAAATTCGCCAGTATGTAACAAAAGATTAAGTAGAGTGATTCGAGTTAAATTTAATAGCTTGTGTATGGTTGTGTACGGTTTTTTCTTTACCTTCTACCCCATCAATTACCGCAGAAGCAAGCTCTAATTCCGAGTCAAATATTTCTCCTGCTAGTTCCTCTTTTTTGATCTGTTGCCGCTCCCCTGCAAAGCAAATTTATTCCTTCTCAATCTCCTTAACGATGCCACCGGACTTGATAGAAAAACTCATGCTAATTGCGGACAATTGGCAGAGTGAGATGTACCGTTGTTTCCTTTTTATAGATACTGGTAATTGAGAACTCTCCTCCTGCCAGTTCGACAATTTTCCTGACAATTTTTAAGCCGATACCGGTGCCCTGTTGCTCGTACCTCTTGCGATCAAACTGCATGAATGCACCTATTTTAGCAATTTGCTCTTCTGTCATGCCCCGCCCGGAGTCATGTACAGATAAATGCAGCATCTCCCCCAGGACTTGACTGCTAACTTTAATGGTTGTCTCTGGTGAGGAGAATTTCAGTGCATTATCAATTAATTCATGGAGCAGCGTTGATAGATATCGCTCTGATAGAGCGATCTCCGCTTCCTCAAGAGTTAACAACAGATCCTTGCTGCGGTTGACCTTCTGAGCCTGATATTTCAACTCGGTTTCAATGGCGGAAGCTGAAAATTTAGTTTGGGCAGATTCCATCTGGTGTTGTTGACTTGCGGATAATTCTAATCCTAAATAAATCAGGAATTTTTTCGTTAATTTTTCTAGGCGACGGGCAGAGTCATGTGCCCAGCCTAATATCTCACGGGTTTGGGCGATCTCCATGTTTTCGATCTCGTCCTTGAGCAACCCGATCGTACCTAAGATGCCATTGAGGGGCGTATTCAGTTCGTGGGATAGAGTAGAAGCTAAGTTGCCACGCAACTGATTGAGGGTGCTTTCCAATACATTGAGCGTATTTTGTTGGATGTGGTATAAGTTCTGGATACGATCGTACTGTTGCTTGATTCTGAGCATTGAATGCACGCGAGCCCGCAGTTCAATAGGATTTACAGGTTTACCGATGAAGTCGTCAGCACCGGCAGTGAGACAATAGGCAAGGTCGGATTTTGAGTTTAATGCTGTCACCATAATAATGGGAATCGCTTGCCATTTTGACATGGCTTTGATTTGCCGACAAATCTCGATGCCGTCTATTCCCGGCATCATCACATCCAGCAAAATAATATCTGGATCGAATATGTCGAGGGATGCGATCGCTTCTTTTCCGCTGGCAGCATAATGCAATTGATAATCCTGCTCTGATAACAGAATTTCAATCACATCAAAGTTATCCGGCTCATCATCAACAATTAAAATAGAAAATTGAGACATAATTGCTACCATTTCAATAAGGTAAAAATTTTATAATTTCATCGGATACTCGTCAGCTATGCTGCCAAAGTGATTTCAAAAATGGCACCTTGTGGTTGGTTGTTTGTGACACAAATTTCGCCCCCATGTGCCTCAACAACCATTTTGCAGAAAGCTAAACCCAACCCTATTTGAGAGACATCCGACATCAGATTTCCAATCTCGTATTTCTCAAAAATCTTGTGCCGCAATGTATCAGGAACACCCGGCCCAGAGTCGATAACCTGGATTTTTGCCTTGCCAGATGCGAGGAATTCTACAGTCACTATGATTTGACTATTGGGTGGGGAAAACTTAATGGCATTCGAGAGGAGATTATCCAGCATTCGATGTATCATGGTGGCATCCACAGAGACTTTTATACTGTTTTGTACTGGTAATTGAGCGAGTATAAACTGATTTTTTTGAGCGGCGATTTCTTCAAATTTTGAGATTGCAGATTCTATAAGATCGCACAGATAAACATCAGTGTAATTCAGACGATTTTTACCGGATTCGAGTAAATAAATTTGCAATAAATCATCAATTAATACCTGTATTGCTTGTGCTGACGAGTAAATTCGTTCCAGTTGCATTTGTTGTTGTTCTTTAGGATACTCTAAGCTTTTTAGGATTTCCAAGCCAAGCAAGATGCCAGCCAGGGGATTGCGTAAATCGTGGACTACCATTTTAACCATATCTTCCCGCAATTTGAGTAAGCTTTGCAGGTCGTCGTACTGGTGCTTAATTCGCAGCATACAGTGAACTCTGGCACGTAGTTCAATAGCATTTACAGGTTTACTAATGAAGTCGTCAGCGCCGGCAGCGAGACAATGGGCAAGGTCGGATTTTGAGTTTAATGCTGTCACCATAATGATGGGAACGGCTTGCCATTTTGACATGGCTTTGATTTGCCGACAAACTTCTATGCCATCTATTCCTGGCATCATCACATCCAGCAAAATAAGATCCGGATCGAATATGTCGAGGGATGCGATCGCTTCTGGCCCGGTGGCAGCGTAATGCAATTGATAATCCCGATCGCTCAAGAGGGTTTCAATTACATCAAAATTATTGGGATCGTCGTCAACGATTAAAACGGATGGTCTGTTCACGGGTTATCTTTAGTGAGAAGCTAAAAGTTGTTGAATAGTGGTTGCCAATTGCTTCAGCTTAACGGGTTTGGTGAGGTAATCATTCGCTCCGGCGGCAAGACAACGATCGCGATCGGCAGTCATGGCTAAGGCAGTTAAGGCAACGATCGGCACATCGACTAACCTAGGATCGAGGCGAATCTGCTGCATAGCTTCTAGACCATCCATACCGGGCATTTGAATGTCCATCAAAATTAGATTGGGGTTTTGTGACTTGGCCAGGGCGATCGCCTCCTCTCCATCCTTAGCCAAGAGAATGCGATAGCCTTTAGCTCTGAAGTAGCTTGAAAGCGTACTGATATTAGCTTCGTTGTCTTCCGCCAGCAAGATTAAGGGACAGCCTCCCTGCTGTTCGGTCTGACTGGGTTCGATGCGGGCTTCGGTGTGAGATTCCAGGTCAACAGAGGATAGCGCACCAGTAGGGGCAGTGCCCCCGTACCTGCCCTCGAATTCGATCGTGAAGCAACTTCCTACACCCACAGTGCTGGTGAGCAACACCTGCCCGCCGTGGAGTTCGACAATGCGTTTCACCAAGGCAAGCCCCAAGCCAGTGCCTGTATATTGACGATTCAGGGCGCTATCGATTTGGATAAAGGGCTGAAACAGTTTGTGGATATGTTCTGGGGCAATACCAATACCTGTATCGATGACGGCAATTTGCAGAGTTTCTTTGACGAAAAAATGGGGTGAGGAACCGGCAGAATCTGGGTCGGATCGGGACTGTTGACGGCTGACTTCTAGAGTGATGCGTCCTCCGTTAGGAGTGAATTTGACCGCGTTATTGAGCAGGTTGATCAAGACTTGGCGCATCCGCCGTTCATCAATCAATAAGTCGGGCAGATTGAGTGGCACTTTAATCTCTAGCTGGATGCGTTTTTGCAGGGCTTGTTGTTTGATAAATGCCAGACTGGATTGACACAGATGATTGATTGAAACGGGGGTGCAATCGAGTTCCATTTGACCCGATTCAATTTTGGCGACATCCAAAATGTCGTTGATTAACTCTAGCAAGTGAGAGCTACTCCGCTCGATGGTTTGTAAAGCTTTGATTTGTGGTTCGTTGACAATGCCAAAGACTTGCTCTTGCAGCCCCTCGCTCATGCCCAGAATGGCGTTGAGGGGGGTGCGGAGTTCGTGGCTCATGTTGGCGAGGAATTCGTCTTTGAGGCGGGTAGCACGGGCCAGTTCTTGGTTAGAGACTGCCAGTTGTTCGTTGCGCTCGGTGAGTTGCTGCTGGGCTTGTTGCCGTTCGGTGAGTTCTTGCTGCAACTGCTTAAATAGGCTAGCTTGTTGAATTGCGATCGCCAACTGGTTAGCAATTTGTTGCAGGAGTTGCGCTTCAGACTCTTGCCAGACTCGCTTTTCTCGGCAAGCATGGACGACTAAAACCCCCCAGAGCTTGTTGGTTGGGCCAGGGGCAACCCCTGTGTGGCTTTGGCTGCTTCGGACTTCTTGCAGGATAGGTGCAACCATTTTGGACTTGACTTGACCGACGCTTGCGTATTCCACCAAGCAATTAGTCCCCATATCGGTCATTATATCCGGGACGATACGGGGCTTGCCCTGGGAATAGTGGTTGAGGATTTCTTGAGACCACAGTTGGTCGTCCCAGTGATGGTTTTTGAGCGGGGGAAACTCGGTCAACACAGATTCTTCAACTATTTGACTTCTGCCATTGCCAAATAGCCGGATGACGATGATTCGATCGCCTTGCAAGATTTCTTTGACTTGCTGTGTCACAGTCGCCAAAATTTCCTTAATATCCAACGATTCGCGAATTTGCTGGGCGATTTCTCCCAAAGTTCGCTGCCGTTGCAGTTGTAAAGCGATCGCCTTTTCTGTTTCCTTGCGGATAGCCAGCTCTGATTGTACCTGTTCGTAGAGGTAAGATTGCTGAATTGCGATCGCTAATTGGTTAGCAATTTGTTTAAGTAAATTGATTTCCCAGTCTTGCCATTGGCGCGGACGCTCGCATTGATGAACAATCAGCAACCCCCAGAGGGTTTGATTCAGAATAATTGGAACTACGAGTTTAGCTCTGACTTGGATTTCTGCGAGGAATTCAACCAAGCAGGGTAAGATTGACTCATTTTCATCTTCCCTATCGTTGAGGGCATAAACTTTTCCTTGGATATAGCGATCGTAGTTCTCTTCGGGGAAAACCTCTTCTGGGAAGAGGATATCCAGAAGCTTAAGCCTATTTGGCGAAACTGATTCAGCAATCGCAGCCCCCGTCCCTTCAGGAAAAACCCGATAAACCAGCGTTCTGTCTGATTGCAATAGCTGATGGATTTCCTCAACAGTGCTATTGAGAATCTCGTCCAGATTCAGAGACGATCGCATCCGTTTAGTAATCGCTCCCAGCAAACGTTCCTGTTTTGCTTGTTGTTGCAATCTCAGTTCGGCTTCTTTGCGATGGGTGATATCCTGAAACGTGCCTACCAGACCAATAATATTACCCGAGCAGTCTCGCAGGGGAGCCTTGTGGGTTTCGAGAAATATTGGTTTACCATTGGGTAGGGTTAGCGTTTCTTCGATCCCTAATATAGCTTCACCCGTTTCGATTAACCGCCGATCCATCGCACAATACTCGTTCGCCTCGACTTCTTTCTGGCAAATATCTAAATCTCTTTTACCTATACTTTCGGTCGTAGATCGCAAGCCTAGAGTTTTGGCAAACTGCTGATTGCATCCTAAAAAAACCGACTCTCGATTCTTCCAAAACACCGAAAGCGGGATGGTATCGAGTACCGTTTGCAGAAACTGCTGAGATTCTTGCAAAGCCTTCTGGGCCTGTTTGCGATCGCTGATATCTACTAATACACAAATAGTTTGATCCTCTGAGCCTGGAAGAAGTGCGGCTCCGATGAGCACAGAAATCCGGCTGCCATCCTTACGGTAGTATTCCTTTTCCAAGGAATCGATCGCGCCATCCTGGATCAGGCGCTCCATCGCTACAACATCAGCCTGGGCATATTCGGGCGGGGTCATGGCATCCCAATGAATCATCCCAGCATTTAGTTCCTCCCTAGTGTAGCCAATCATCTGTAAGAAGCGATCGTTGGCATCGATAATGTTCCCATGAAAATCGGCAAACACCATGCCGCTCACACTGGACTCAAACACGCGGCGGAAACGCATTTCACTGCTTTCCCTGGCGAGTTCAGCTTGTTTGCGATCGCGGATATCCGATATAATTCCCTGGATGCTAATCAATTCCCCTTCAGCATTGATAACAGGTCGGGCGCTGCTTCTCACCCAGACATAATTGCCATCTCGGTGGCGGTGTCGGAACTCATAATCACTTGACTTTTTACCAAGTTTGACATTCTCCCGATAATCACTAACCACCAAAGGACGATCGTCTGGATGCACCAGATATATAAACGGCTTACCCATCCATTCACTCTCGTCCCAGCCAAACATGGTCTTGAATTGCGGTGACAAATAAGTGAGTATGCCATCGGGTTCACATGACCAGATCAAATCATTAGCCCCTTCTACCAGCCGCCGGAATTTAGCTTCACTCTCTGCTAATTGGGCTTCGATTTGTTTGCGATCGCTGATATCGCGGCATACACAAATCAATAATCCATCCTCTGTCAGGGTGAGGGATAGCCCTTCGGCAAAGGTAGAGCCATCTTTGCGGGTGGCGATCGCCTCTCCCTGCCAAGCGCGATCGCGCCCCAGCACCGGAAAGACTTCCCGCTCAAACCGTTCTAACTCGTGTTGGGAATACAAAAGTTTCCAAGATTTGCCCGATATTTCTTCAAGGCGTTCGTAGCCAAACAATTCTAGATGGGCTTGATTCAAATAGAGGTAGGTATCTCCTTGGATAATGGCAATGCCATCGATCGCCGCCTCAATTGCCGCCAGTTGTATTTTTAGGGTTTCTTCCGTTTGTTTGACATCGCTAATATCTGCAAAATAGCCAACAATCTCGATTGGCTTGCCTTCGATATCTCGCAGCAGACGCAGCTCATCCCGTAGCCAAACGTAGTGACCATCGCGATGCAAAAATCGATATTCATGCTGATGAGTGTTGTGTTCAAAGAGAGCCGATAAATGTGTAAAAACTCTAGGGGCATCTTCTGGGTGAATATGGTTAGCCCAGAAGCCAGATTCCGATAAAAATTCTTCTGGTTTGTAGCCCAAAATGGCTTCGATATTTTTGCTCATAAAGGTTGCGTCATAGTCGCCATAGGCCTTACAGCTATAGATCGTGGCGGGACTGGATGCCAGAAGAAATTCGAGGCGTTCTTTCAACAGGCGATTTTCTCGCTCTGTCTGTTGGCGGTGGGTAATGTCTTGGATCAGGGCCAGCGAATAGAGATGTCCATCATCACCCGATAGGACAGAGGTGGAAATGGAAATAGTGCGCCGCTGTCCATCTTGACGCTGGATTTCTCTTTCCACAGCGATCGGGTGCATCTGTCCGCAGGTGGCGATCGCCTGTTCTCGATCTTCTAGATTCGGGTACAAGGTTTGATACGCCCCCAGACGGTTAATTTCTTCTAAGGTGTAACCCGTAATCGCTTGCATTTGCTGATTCCAGACTGTGAAGCGGAGAAAGGGAAACTCCTCAACTTGATGGAAAACGCACAGCCCTTCTGCCATGTTTTCTACAATTTGTTGGCGGAAAGTATTTTCCTGCCGAAGCGTTGCTTCGGCCAACTTGCGATCGGTAATGTCGAAGCAAATAGCTAGATACTGAAAAGGTCGCCCGCCTTCGTCCAAAAAGGGGACGATGGTGGTGGCAACCCAGTACAGGCTACCGTTTTTTGCCTGGTTGCAAATTTCACCGCGCCAAATCTGACTGCTGTTAATGGTGTGCCACAAGTCTTGGAAAAAAGCAGGGGGATGATAGCCGGAGTTGACAAGGCGATGGGTTTGTCCGATCAGTTGCTCGCGGGAGTAGCCAGAGACTAAACAGAAGCGATCGTTGACGTAGGCGATCGCCCCTTGGCGATCGGTGATGACCACAATTGCAGAGCGATCCAAAGCCTGCTTAAAGGCTGATAATTCTAGAATTAACTGCTGTCGTTGGAGTTCAGCCTGTTTGCCTCTGCTAATATCAAAGTTGACCCCAATCATGCTCTGGGGATTGCCTCGGGCATCTGGCACGACGACACCATAGGCTTTAATAAAGTGGAGGCTACCGTCGGGATGCAACACTCGAAACTCGGTATCAAATTCTGCCTGTCCTAAGACGGCTTGTTGGAGCAATGTTTCGGTGGCGGTGCGGTCTTCGGGATGTAGCCGGTTTGCCCAAATGTCGTAAGGCAGAGGGGAATGAGATTGTTTTGTGACACCGTACAGTTCGTACATCCGCTCATCCCAAAAGACGGTGTTCTGTACAAGATCGAAGTCCCAACAACCGATCGCCCCTGATTTGAGCGCCAAAGCGAGGCGATCCGATACTGTCTGTAGTTCTGCTTCTGCACGTTTGCGACCGCTAATATCTTTGGCGATGCCTAAAAAGCCGATAATTTGTTGATTGACATCCTTGAGGGTGCTGATGGATAGCGACACAGGAAATCGAGAACCATCTTTACGGATATAGCTCCACTCTTCTTCGCTGACAATACCTTGGCGTACTTTGGCAACAAAAAGCTCAAAGCCGGGAGGAATATTTTGCCCTAGTTCGGCAGAGAGTGATGAGGCCCGGTCAATTACCTCATTTGCATCGTGGATGAGTAGGGGGGTGGCTTTGCCGATGATTTCTCCAGCACTGTAACCCAGCATCCTTTCGGCTGCGGCATTAAAGGTCTGGATGATGCCAGTTGGGTCTGTGGAGATGATGGAGTAATCAGCACAATCGAGGATGGCGCGTTGCAGGCTGTTGACTTGCCAGAGCTCTTGGGTGCGTTCTGCGACTTTGGTTTCTAGCTGTTGGTTGAGTTGCTGGAGTTTTTGTTCGGCTTGTTTGCGATCGCTGATGTCTGTAGTAGTTCCTACATAGCCGACTACTTGCCCGCCTGCATCCAGTTCGGGAACGCACTGCCCATATACCCAAGCCACAGCACCGTCGGGACGTTGAAAGCGGTATTCGAGTTCAAAAGAGTCGTTACCTTGGATGAATTGCTTCCATTGGGCAATGACCCGATCGCGATCGTCGGGGTGCACTCGTTGTTGCCATCCCTGTCCGATAGTGGCTCCTGTTGTGAGTCCGCCGATCTGAAACCAGCGATCGTTGACATAGGTACATAGCCCCTCGGCATCGGTGCGAAAAATCCCCACCGGAGCGGCGGCGGCAAGGGAGGCGTAGCGCTGTTCGCTCTCGATCGGGGTGGCTTCGATCCGCTGTCGCTTTACCAGTTCATTCTGCAATTTTTGGTGGATCGTGGCTTGCCCAATGGCGATCGCCAGATGCACTGATAAGGCTTGTACCAGTTCGACTTCTTCCGGTTGCCAGTCGCGGGGGTGTTGGCTTTCGCTGGCATTGAGCAAGCCCCATAACTCATCGCCACACAGTAGCGGCACCACCATTTTGGCTTGTGTCTGGAGGCCCCTCGGCATCTGCCGATCGCAGTCTGATATGTTGGCTGTGGAGATATCTGGTACGACGCGAACATTTCCCTGACGATAAATCTCAGAATTGTCTTGCTCAAAGCAGGTATCATTGACCCGTTGGCCCAACAGAGACAGGGACGAGTCGGTGGATTCCGCCACGACAATGATTTCCCGATCGGCTTCAAACCGCCAAATATTGACGCGATCGCAGCCGAGCACTTGCCGCACCTGCTGCACAGTGGTATCCAAAATCGTTTGCAGGCTTAGGGACGAGCGAATTTGGGTAGCCAAGTCTGCGACTAATTTCTCTCGTTGTAGCTTGGTGTTGAGAGCTGCTGTCCGAGCTTCTACCTGTTGCTGGATCTCAAGGTTGCGATTTGCCAGCAGCGCTACCTTTTGGGCCTCTAGCCGCACCACCTTCTCTTCCCACTTCTGGACCAGCTTGTATAGCTCCAGCGGGTTGAGGGCTTGCAGCAAACTGGTCTGGGTGACAATACCCAGTAACTCCCCTTGTTCCCCTGTCACCGCCAACCGACGGATCGATCGCTGCTCCACGATCTGCTGCACAGTCCAGAGCGACTCCTCTGGCTTGACCTTAAAAATCGGTGCACTCATCACCGCTTCAGCCCGACAGGTTTCCAGCTTCAACCCCAATGTCTGAAATTGCACAATATCCCGCTCGGTGATAATCCCCACTGGAATTTGTAGCGGTTCAGTAGAGATTCTGCCTGGGTGTACAATCATCACGGAACTGACGCGATGCTCTGCCATAAGTTGGACGATCGCCAGTAGGGAACTATCTGGCGCAGCACAAATCACTTCGCGGGTCATCACTTCTGCTACGATACGCAACCGCAGCAGGTCGATCGGTGGAGATATTTGGCGCAGAGTTTCGTGAGTGACTAGGCCCACTAGGCGATCGAGTTCGTCGAGGATGGGCAAATGGCGAATGTGGTGCTGCTGGAGCAGATTAAGCGCCAAAAATAAATCGGTGAAGGCGGACTCGCGGAGGGTGACGACGGGGTGTGCCATCACCTCCCGGAGCGCCAAATTCTCCAAGGAACTCTGCTGGGCACTGAGCCGCACCACGTCTGGCTCGGTCAGTACGCCGATCAATTGCTCGTTTTCGACTACCAACACGCAGCTCGATCGCGCCTCCTTGTGGAGGTCGTCGAGTTGACCATCGGCCGTTCTAGGGTGGTTGCAGAGCGATCGCACGCCGCTCATTTGGGCGATCGCATCCATCACCGTCGTATCCGGCGAAACCACCAAGGGTTCCCGGACGATCGCAGTCCTGAGTTCTATGGGAGTGAGAGCAGTAGTACGAATGAACATGAGTTTATAGGGTTTTATTGCTGATTATTTTTTTAACCATTTCGCCTTAAACACATGAGCTGATAGCGTAGCCCGGGGGTCAGCGATAGTAACGAGAAGAGTTACGTAGCTGCACGACATTCTCTAAATATTATATTTACTTACAGTTCGCTTTTGCCTGAAATGAGTTAGGGAATTTCTGCAAATCTAAGGTAACGCTTTTTCATCAGTTTCTGGAGATTCTACAAATAGAAAGTGCTGTCAACAATTTACTGGAGTATTTGGAATCTCGGAGAACCCGCCGCAACGATAAAATTTGTTAACGATTGACGATTGCTGTGAATTATACAGAGGATTCAGATCCCTATTCCCTGAAGTGATAACTTGTGACGCGTTTAATTACTTTTTTGTGACAATTATGATATTAAGCGTAAAACACTACCAGCAATATCTCGTGTAGTGGGATTAAGCAATGAAGAAAAATTAGGGCATTTTATCAGCGAATCACTTGCAAACTATAACGCTTGATAGATGCTATGGAGCATTTAAAATGGTCTTGTACGGTGCGTCGGTTTTAAGGTGTTTTCCATGTATAGTCAGTGTTATAGCTGACGCACCATACTGGCCTCGTTAGTGGTTTAAATGCTCCACAGCTTAGATGCTATGTTAAACCTTATTCTACAAGAACTAGCCGCACGATAAACTTGTATAATTATTGGGATCGACTAATAGATTAAAACAAACGGAAGACAACCGCCGATCTGAAACGATGTCAACAATCAAATAGAGTTTCAGAAAGTCGGCATAAAAAAAACGAAGTCTGTAAAAAAAATAAGTGAATACAAAGAATGTTTCTACTGAGGCAATTCAATATAAGCTGTTGTGCATTTAAACCACTAACGAGGCCAGTAGGGTGCCACGGGTCGATCGCTTCCACCGACAAGGGAAACGCGGAGGACGCTCCGCACCATACAATTTAAATGCTCCACAGCTTATGGGCGCTATATTAACAGAAAGCCGGTTTTGTAACACAAGTGCCTCCTGGAAGATCCGAAAGTAGAAACGAGAAACCGGGTTTCTTAGGCAAGGTAAGAGCGTCCTAATTTACAAAAATTATCACATTAAATATTAATGCGGTACTTTCAAATCATCTGCGAGTTAAGTTAGACTGGATTGTCAGTGCGTGCATTATTCACAGGTTAGCATCTATGCAGCTCAAACCTCTAAATCAGCCTTCACAAGAACTCTCTACCTCTTGCGAGCATAAAATCAAAGAAATCCAGCCACCAAAGCCCAATTATTTCGCTCACATAGCCCGTTCCTTCCGCAACCTCAGTATTCACGACAAAATCAGCCGTGGGTACGCACTGGCTCTTTGTGTTGCGATTGGGGGAACGGCTGTCGGAATGTTGGTGGGTACTCATTACTATCGAATAACTAATAATCAAGTACACATCGAGCGAGAAAGTCAGCTTTTAAATAAGTTGCAGGTGGCTTTACTGCGGACGCAAAACAGCCAAGCATGGCTGATTTATGGGATAGAAAAGCCCCAAGTGTTTGACATAAAATACAAACAATTATACAATAACATTTCGAGTCTCAAAATGTTGTTTTTGGAATTAAAAAAACACAAACAATTGGAAAACATTGAAAACATAGAAGAAATTCTAAAAATTTCTGATTCGCTAGTGGCTAATTATATTTATCCCCTAGAAAGAGTCAATAAAAAATTTAGTAATTTGCCAAATAATCCCGCTCAACAAAGTGTTAAACGTAAGTTGCTGTTGAATTTCGATCGAGATAAACTTGGGTTGCAACTAGATAGGGCGGTTAATGATATAGCAGAAATTATCGATCGCGCCCAAGAGCAAGAAGATGCAGGGCGGGAGGATCTGCTGCGAGCCCAGGCGCTGCGGGTGCAAATAATTTTGGGTAGCATGGTACTGTCGATCGTCCTTGCAGCAGTGCTGGCGGGCTTCACCAGTCGGGCGATCGCCAAACCCCTCGCCGCTGTAACTAAAATCGCTCAGCGAGTGACTGAAGAATCTAATTTTGAGTTGCAAGTACCAGTTACCAGCACCGATGAAGTAGGAGTATTAGCAGCTTCGCTGAATCAACTGATTCAGAAAGTAAATCAGTTGCTAAAAGAATTGAAATCTGAACAAGAAAGCCAGATACTTCAAAATGAGAAAATGGCAACTTTGGGGCGGATGTTAGCCGGGGTTGCTCACGAAGTTAACAACCCAATCAATTTTATTTATGCCAATATCGCTCCGGCGAGAAATTATGTTGAAGATATTTTAGATTTGCTCAAAACTTACGAAACAGAAATTTCCAAGCCGCCTGCCGCAGTGGTGGCGAAAGGCGAAGAAATAGACATCGATTTTCTCAAAGAAGATTTGATAAAAATATTTGACTCGATGCAAGTAGGATCTGAAAGAGCCAAAGCTATTATCTTAAGTTTGAAAGATTTTTCTCGCCTCGATGAGGCCGCCCCTCATCCCGTCGATTTGCACGCCTGCATAGACAGCAGTTTGCTGATTCTCAACAGCCGCATCAAACAGGGAATTGAAGTGGTGCGAGATTACGGGAATATTCCCGCTATTGAAGGCTATATGGGTTTGCTTTACCAGGTATTTGTGAACATTTTGAACAATGCACTAGATGCTGTGGAAGAGAAAGCAAAAATTGAGAAATCCAGCTCTGAGAAGGCGAAAAAACGATCGGCTTCGGAGTCACTCCAGGAAACACCGAGTTTTTCGCCGAGGATTGCGATCGCTACAGAATACTTAGACGACGACTCAGTGTTAGTGCGAATTTCCGATAACGGTACGGGAATAGCGCCAGAGAGCCAAGAAAAAATGTTTGAAACATTCTTTACTACCAAACCGAGAGGTGTAGGTACTGGTTTGGGATTGGCAATTGGTCGCGAAATTATCGTTAAGAAACACGGGGGGACAATTAACTGTTGGTCAGAGGTGGGAACGGGGACGGAATTTTCGATCGCCCTGCCGATTAAGCATGAGGATTTAAGGCAAAATACGCTCTTAGAATCTCCAGTAGATCGCGAATCTAATTCCCACGGCAACGAGAAGGTGCCAACCAATCCCCAAAAAAGAGGAACAGTAAAAACTTAAAAATCATCAATTTTTATCCCTGTTTCATAAAAAATGCAACTGCAAGCAAGCTCCCACTCTGATGTCATAATTCATTCCAAATCGAAAATCGAAAATCGAAAATCGATTGACTGGCTGTCGCTATCCCACGCACTGAGCGATCGCACGCAAATCAAAACTATTTTCAGTAATCTTGAAAAACAGGAGTTGCTATAATTTAAAGTTGAGCAATCACTGTACGGAGCGAAAATTATGGGACTATTTGACCAAATTTTGAGCGCGATAGACAATCCCAACCAACAAGCAAGTCCCAATCAGTTGGGCAACATTCTCGGTGCGGTAGAGCAGTTGAGCGGCAACCAGGGCGTCGATGCGGGCACGACTCAGTTGGCGATGTCGGTTTTGGGCGGATACGTGCGATCGGCATTGCAAAACGTGCGATCGCAGTCAGGAAACGCACAAGCTCAACAACTTGTCAACCAATTTAGCGGTACAAATCCCAATCCGCAAGCGGTACAGAGTTTGTTCGGAGCCGGCCAACTCACGCAGATAGTGACCGATATAGCCCAAAGAACTGGTTTGAATAACGCCACAGTGCAGGCGATGATACCTGTTTTGGTGCCGCTCATACTGAATTTGCTACAAACAGGCGGCAACACCCAAAATCCAGCCCAGGGTGGAAATCCCGTTTTGAATACGTTTTTAGATTCAGATGGAGACGGCGATGTAGATATTACTGATGCCATGTCGATGGCAGGCCGCTTTTTGAATCAGCGCCGTTAATTTGGGAATTTTGTAACCGCAGATATTAGCGGATGGACACTTCGGAACGCAGATAGGATTTTATCTGCGTTCATCTGCGTTTATCTGCCTCGATCG
Organism: Microcoleus sp. M2_D5; assembly: GCF_036701935.1. Taxonomy (NCBI): domain Bacteria; kingdom Bacillati; phylum Cyanobacteriota; class Cyanophyceae; order Oscillatoriales; family Microcoleaceae; genus Microcoleus; species Microcoleus sp. M2_D5. The sequence goes on from NZ_JAUBRP010000056.1 coordinate 19,533, forward strand.
GCGGTTACAAAAATTCCTACTTTAACCTAAACCCAAATCAGTCACAGCACCGATACTGCTAGAAGAAACCAATTTAGCATATTTAGCCAAAACGCCTTTAGTATAGCGAGGTTTAGGAGGCTGCCAAAGAGCGCGCCGCTGCTCCAATTCTGCATCAGAAACATTGAGCTGCAACAAGCGATTGTTAGCATCAATTGTAATCGAATCGCCCTCTTTTACTAAAGCAATTGTCCCGCCAACTTGCGCTTCTGGTGCAACGTGACCGACAACCATTCCGTAAGTTCCGCCAGAGAAGCGACCGTCAGTAATTAACCCGACAGAATCGCCTAAACCAGCGCCAATAATTGCCGAAGTTGGTGCTAACATTTCGCGCATTCCCGGCCCGCCTTTGGGCCCTTCGTAGCGGATGATAATCACATCTCCGGCTTGAATTTTGCCGGCTAAAATTGCATCCAAACAATTTTCTTCAGATTCAAATACCCGCGCTGGGCCGGTAATTTGCGGTTTTTTAACGCCCGTAATTTTAGCAACGGCTCCTTCTGTTGCCAGATTTCCCCTGAGAATTGCTAAATGTCCTTGGGCGTAAAGCGGGTTGTTCCAAGGGCGGATGACATCTTGGTCGGCGCGGGGTTCGGCTGGAATATCTGCTAGGACTTCGGCAACTGTTTGGCCGGTAATTGTCAGGGCGTCTCCGTGCAGCAAACCCTGTTCTAGCAGCATTTTCATTACTTGAGGAATGCCGCCGGCTTTGTGCAAATCGGTTGCTACGTATTTGCCGCTGGGTTTGAGGTCGCACAGCACCGGTACTTTCCCTCTAATATTTTCAAAATCGTCGAGGGACAGTTCAACTCCGATCGCATTGGAAATGGCTAATAAATGCAGCACAGCGTTGGTTGAACCGCCGACTGCCATGATGACGGCGATCGCATTTTCAAAGGCCTTGCGCGTCAAAATTTGGCTCGGTAACAACTGTTTGCGAATCGCTTCCACCACAACTTTTGCAGATTCGGCAGCGCTGTCAGCTTTTTCGGCATCCTCAGCAGCCATTGTCGAAGAATAAGGCAAACTCATTCCCATCGCTTCAAAAGCGCTCGACATGGTATTTGCTGTGAACATTCCGCCGCAAGAACCCGCGCCCGGACAAGCTTTTTGTTCGACTGCATTGAGTTCTGTTTCGTCAATTTTGCCTGCGCTGAATTGGCCGACTGCTTCAAAAGCGCTGACAACGGTTAAATCGCGTCCGTTGTGGTGTCCTGGTTTGATCGTGCCGCCGTAAACAAAAATAGCAGGAATGTTCATGCGGGCGATCGCAATCATCGCCCCCGGCATATTTTTATCGCAACCGCCGACAGCCAGCACCCCGTCCATACTTTGGCCGTTGCAAACAGTTTCGATGGAATCGGCTATCACATCTCTCGACACCAGAGAATATTTCATCCCTTCTGTTCCCATCGAGATCCCGTCGCTGATAGTAATCGTACCGAACATCTGCGGCATCGCCCCAGCCTCCTTTGCACCCGCAATAGCCCGCAAAGCGAGGTCGTTCAATCCCATATTGCAGGGCGTAATCGTGCTGTACCCGTTGGCAATCCCCACAATCGGCTTAGTGAAATCGCCGTCACCAAAACCGACTGCCCGCAGCATTGCTCGGTTGGGCGCGCGCTGCACGCCTCCAGTCACAGCTTGGCTTCTCAAATTTTCAGGCATTTTAAAATTTCCTTTCTCTGTTGTCTGTTTTTCTTTGCTGCTGGCTGTTTTACTGCCCAGTGCCGAGAGTTTTACCCTATGTTTGATTTTCTCAGAAGGGTTGATATTTGTCAGGCCTTTTCGGAGGGAGTACCGCAGCAGTGCCACTAAAGCAGTGCAAAGATTCTACAGATACTACAGCGTGCAGAGTGAATACCGTGGTTATCTGGGATGATGTGGTAACACCCATCACTCTAACGTTTAAAAAAAATTGCGAGGCGAATGACATGGAGGCCGATCGAATTCTGAGGCAATATGCGGCCGGAGAAAGAAATTTTCGAGAGATTAACCTCGTCGGGGCCGACTTAAAAGGGGTAAACCTCAGCGAGGCTAACTTTACCAGAGCGAATTTCCAAGACGCAAACCTCAAAGGCGCTAACCTGACGGGAGCGAACTTGCGCGAGGTGAAATTGGCAGGGGTGGACTTGACGGAAGCCAACCTCAGCGAAGCAAATCTCATCGGTACCGATTTGAGCCGTGCCAATCTCAGCGGGGCTAACCTGATGGGAGCCAACCTGCGCGGCTCAATGGCGAGAGAAGTCAACATGACCAAGGCTAATTTGACGGAAGCTAATTTGACCGAAGCCAACTTTACCGAAGCGAATTTGTTTGCCGCCAACTTAACCGACGCTAGCATGATTCGCGTTAATTTGATGAAAGCAAATTTGAGTTGGTCAACTCTCAAAGCGGTAAACCTGACAAATGCCATCCTCAGCGAGTCGCTTTTAGAAAGAGCTAACCTGAATCAGGCAATTCTTAGCGGGGCGATGCTGAGCGGGGCTAACTTGGCTGGTGCAGACTTGCGCCAAGTAACGATGGTTGGAGCTAATCTCACCGACGCTAATCTGAGCAATGCTAATTTGAGAGTTGCTAATGTTAGTTGGTCAACGCTGGCAAGAGCTAATTTGAGCGGTGCTAATTTGTACCGGGCAAAGCTGTGCTGGTCTAATTTTAGCGGGGCTATTTTGATGGAAGCGGTTTTGATTGATGCTAATCTCAATCGAACTAACTTCCGCGATGCAGATTTGAGGCGGGCAATTATGCCGGACGGCACGACTAATGATTCTTAAAATTTGATTGTTGATTGTTGATTACTGACTACTAACTAATGACTGCTGACTAATGGCTACTGACTAATGGCTACTGACTAATGACTATCACTGAATTATTGATGTTGGGTGGGGCGGGAATTTTTGCCGGAATTCTAGCTGGATTTTTGGGTATCGGCGGCGGTACGGTGCTCGTGCCTTTGTTGGTGGCTCTCAATTACGCTCCGGTGCAAGCGGTTGCTACTAGCGGTTTGTCGATCGTGATTACAGCTATTTCTGGCAGCATCCAGAATTGGCGCATGGGCTACCTCAACTTGAGTCAAGTCGCAGGCATCGGATTTCCAGCAGTCATTACAGCACAAATCGGTGCTTATTTGGCGGGGATATTTCCGCCTTACTTGCTGTTACTTACTTTTGGGCTGTTGCTGTGGCTGAATATTTATTTGATTGAAGTTCGCAAGCACCTGACAGCTAAGAAGAAAGCGGAACTAGAACAAGGGGAACTGGGAGGACAAGCGGGACAAGGAGAAAATGCTCAATTGCCAATTACCAATCACGAATTACCCACTAATTCAAATATTATATTCCACCCAACTTTTGCTAAAATTGCTACTGGCAGTGCGGCGGGTTTATTAGCGGGTTTGTTCGGCGTAGGCGGCGGCGTGATTATGGTTCCCCTGCAAATTTTGCTGTTAGGAGAAAGCATTAAAACCGCAATTCAAACCAGCTTGGGTGTCATCGTCATCACGGCAATTTCCGCGACGGCTGGACACGCGGCGCGCGGGAATGTTTTGTGGGTTGTGGGGTTAATTCTTGGCGGCGGCGGTTTGTTGGGCGCGCAGGTGAGCACGCGGTTTTTGCCGAGATTGCCCGATCGTATTGTTAGTTTAGCTTTTCGATCGCTCTTGGCAATCTTATCGATTTATATTTTCTGGCAAGCTTGGCAAAAATTTAGTAACGGGTAATTGGTAATTGGTAATTGGTAATTGGTAATTGAGGCATAGCCTCCGGGTATGTATTCCCAGGCAGAGCCTGGGAACAAGGTTATGGCTATAATAATGACAGTTGACAGTTGACTAATCACTAATGACTACTGACTAAGTTTTTTCACTGCGCGAGTCAGACGCTGCAAATAAGGCTTGACAATTTCTTGATTTTGTCTCTGCAACTCGGACACTTGCTGCTGCAACTGCTGAATCTCGGTTTGCAGCATCCCTGTGTCTATTGTGGGTCGATCGAGCAAATCCTGCAATTGCTTGAGAGAACCTTGGATTGTATCCAAGTCTACTTCGTTCGATCGCTCCTGTAACTGAGCCGTAATAGTTTTAACTTCAGTTAACTGTTCGCCCATCAATAAAAATCGGACGTTGACATTTTCCCAATCATGCTCTCTCAGGGCACTATTTTCCAAAATGCGGAGTTTTTGCTGCAAATCGGACAGGGTGGTGTAGAGTTCCTGAGAATCAGCCGGCAGCGCCTGGGCTTGGCGTTCGAGGGAGGCTACGGCAGCTTGTACCTCGGCGATGACGCCGGATTCCAAGCCGAGGAGTTTTTGCTGCAAGTCGGAGACAGCGGTGTAGAGTTCCGCAGGTTGTCCAGGTAGTATCTGAACTTGCTGCGAGCGGCGTTCTACGGAGGCCTGTACGTCCGCAATCGCAGAATTTGCCTTTTGTTGCATTTGTTGCTCGAAACGCTGGCGATTGGCGAGATTTATCGAGAGTGCTGCGGTTAAGGGGGCGGCAGCGTAGACAATTTGGCCCGACAATCCTGCTGCAATCGTGCCAATCGCTGAACCAGCAACAGAGGCGTATTCTACCAATTCTAGCCAGTCCGGCTGGTTCGGGCCGCTTCTGGAAGCTGGGAATGATGCTTTTTCAATCTTCTGCATAGCCTTTTAGTCGTAGTCGGATAGATGGCGATACCGACATGATAAAAGCGATCGGCAAATAAATCAGGCCTCTTTGTCAAAATTTCCTGATTGTGGTATTTTAATTGACCGAAAGCATCCAGGATACCAGCCCCCGGATTCATCGGTGGGGTCAATGCTTCAATTCTAAAATCTAAAATCTAAAATCTAAAATCTAAAATCGATTGACCTCCTGCCGAATACGTTCTGCCTTCAAAACGGTCAATCTCAGGTAAAATTCAGGATTAAGCCGATCGTTCAACATTTAACCAATAACCATTCACCGCCGTCTGTCAGGAGTATACAGAAAATGGGTCTCAAGATTATTGAAAGCTACGATAGCAGTTTTGCCCTCGAACCCGATGCTAAAACTGCACTGTTCGGTTTATTAACCGGTGAAAGCTTTCTCCAACAAGTAGCGCTACAATTGCAGTGCTCGCGCATTGAGTTTGCCGAGTTACTTTTTGGGCCCGTCCCTTACAGCAGCGAGACGCCGAAGGGAATGCCTGCGGAATTTGAAAAGTATCACGAATCGAGCGATTTTGCGATCGTCAACGTCCCCCCTAATTTCATGTTCCAAGCCAAAATATTTAAACCCAGCCGCCTCTGTGCAATTTATCGAGTTTTCAAGAGTTAAGTAAAGGCTGGTTAATTTGTGGTTTAATTTACAATCTAAAATCTAAAATCTAAAATCTAAAATCGGATGACAGAAGACATTCAATCTCTCGCTAATTTAGAATTCATTCCATACATAGACTCCGATGGAAAATTGCCCGATTTTGTCCAGGGAAAAATCGGCGTTTACGCAATTTTTGACAGCGAGAAAGTCCTGCAATTTGTCGGCTATTCTCGCGACATTTACCTCAGCCTCAAACAGCATTTGGTACGCCAAACCCAGTATTGCTACTGGCTGAAAGTCCAAACTATTGACAAGCCCAGCCGCACTATTCTAGAAAGCATTAGAGAAAGTTGGATTGCCGAAAACGGTTCCCAACCCCAAGGTAACGGTGCCGATGCTGCCAAGTGGAACGATCCCATCGACACCAAAACTGTAATGACTGCCCAAGAAACGGCAAATTATGAAGGTATCTTCGCAGATGAAATTGCCAAAGATAAATTGTTGAAAAATGTCGCGCGGCGCGTGGAAAATGAAATTTTCGCGCTGCTGAAAGCTCGCGGGGTAACTGAAGAAATCCGGTTTAATCCCAAGCTCAAAACGAGCGGATTGTTGGATTTAAAGTCCTGAGTGCCAACCACAGGGAAACGGCCTTTCCGCTTCCATAATTCCCGTAGGAAAACGGCAATTCCCGCGCCGGAAACGGCATTGCCGTTTCCCTACAAATGCTGGTACAATCTATCTGATATATCATCTCCGTCTGTTAATGATGTTGTACCATTTTCAATATTTTTTTTAGGGCGGGCTTCTCGCCTTCCCCACAATAAAACTCACTCTTTGTGGAACAGGCATCTTGCCTGTTCAAAACTTGCTTTTGGGGAGATATCTATTTAAAATTTAACAGATATCGGAATCTGCACAATTAACTTGGTTCCTAGGCCCGGAGCAGAAATACAACTGATTTGACCTCGATGTTTTTCCACTACAATATCGTGACTGATTGCCAACCCTAATCCAGTACCCCGTCCAACAGGCTTCGTAGTAAAAAATGGGTCAAATATCTGGTGGCGCACTTCCTCACTCATCCCACAACCGTTATCGGCAATGTGAATAACAACGGATTTAGAGTTGTGAGTGGCTAATTGTGAATCTTGATTGTGCAGGGCCGATTTTGACTCACAACTTACTGAAGTGCTGATGGTAATTTTTCGGGGAGATGGTTGAGTTTCCAGGGCATCAATAGCATTACTTAGCAAGTTCATGAACACCTGATTTAACTCACTGGCGTAACAGGTGACTCTTGGCAGTTGGCTGTAGTGTTTAATGACCTCTATCTCACCAGCTTTGTTTGCTCCCTTCAGTCGATGTTTCAAAATAACCAAAGTATTGTCAATGCCTTCATGAATATCCACTGGCTTGTACTTTTGTTCGCCAAGGCGGGAAAAGTTTCGCAAAGACATCACGATTTCGCTAATCCGAGAAGCACCTTCTGTCATGGAATTCAGCAGTTTTGGATAATCCTCTGCGATGAATTCGGGTTGAATCTCCTCCAATTCGCCGATAATTTCTGCAACCGGGTGGGGGTAGTAATGTCGGTACAATTCGACGAGGCGAAGCAAATCTCGTGCATAGTCCGCCGCTAGAGCAATATTACCGTAGATAAAGCTGACTGGATTGTTGATTTCGTGAGCAACTCCTGCGGCTAGCTGACCTAAAGAAGCCATTTTTTCCTTCTGTATTAACTGAGCTTGAGTTTTCTTTAGTTCAGTTACGTTTTGTTCGAGTTGCTGGGCATAGGATTGTGTTTGCTGGAACAACTGGCGCTGCACGAGTTGATTTGAGACGCGGGCGAGAACTTCTTGTTCGTGAAACGGTTTTGTGATATAATCTATACCACCAACTTCAAAGGCTTTGACTTTATCTAATACTTCATTCAAAGCACTGATAAAAATAATTGGAATGTCCTTGGTTGTGGGAGAAGCTTTCAAGGCTTGGCAGACTTGGTAGCCGTTCATACCGGGCATCATGATGTCGAGCAAAATCAAGTCAGGAGGAGTTAATTCGATCGACCGCAGCGCTAGTTTGCCGTCGGGTGCGGTGCGTGTTTTGTACCCTTGCTGCGAGAGGATTTGAGCTAAAAGTTGCAAATTAGCCGGAATATCATCAACAATTAAAATATTCCCTTTTAAGACGGGAGTTGCTTCGTAATTCATATCTAGTTCGGTAACATAACCTCTATAAACTTGTAGTGAGTACGATCGTCCTAGCGGGTTTTATCGGGACGGTCGCAGTCACTACGAACTGGGTATAATATGATTTCTATTTCGTTTCGGGATGGATGAGAGCTAGTATTTGATTGAACTGAAACTGGTTAGCAAATCCGGCTAGGGCGCTAGCTAAAGCGTCATTGCGATCGCGAATTTGCTCAATTTGGATCAGAATTAACTCTAAATCGCACTCTATTGTGGCTTTCTCTAAAGCTGCCAGCCAATCTGCGGGTAAAGCTGCCAGAGTCTCTGGAGTCGCAGCCTCGATTTGAGTTGAATCGGGAACACTCTCCGGTTCACCGTAAATGTAACGCACTCCCAGATGTTTGTGCAGGGTGGCAAAGATTTCTGTATCTCGAAAGGGTTTGTGGATAAAGTCATCGCAATCATCTGAGACAGTAACGGTTTGCGCTTCCTCGGCGTTACCGGCACTCACGGCAATAATTGCCGTAGCTTGACCTTTAACCGTGGCTTTAATGCGTTTGGTCGCTTCACGTCCATCCATCACGGGCATCCACATATCCATAAAAATTAAGTGTGGCTCAAAACTCGACGACATTTCAATAGCTTCCATGCCGTTGCTGGCTTCTTGGAGTTCAAAGTCAAAGCCCGCGAGGAGTTCGATCAGCAGTTGGCGGTTGTCCGATCGATCGTCCACAATCAAAATACGATAGCGCGGCTGGTTGCGTTCCAGGGCGATCGCCCGACGCGGTTGCTGTACGGGTTGAGTCGCCGGGGCATCAACGGCGCTGACGGGGATATCAAACGCGAAGGTGGTGCCGCTTCCTACTTCACTGCGTACAGTAATCAGGCCGCCCATCAGCTTGATAAACTGTTGGCTGATAGCCAGCCCCAAGCCTGTTCCTTGCTGAGATTTGGTTCCTGTTTTGGTTTGCACAAAGGCTTGAAAAAGCTTATCTAACTCATCAGCAGCTATGCCGGAGCCCGTGTCTTCTATTTCAAAATGTAATTGGTAATTACTCATTGGTAATTGCTGATTTTTATTGTCTATAAATGCACTCACTCTTAACCGAATAACTCCTTGTTCCGTAAATTTAATGGCATTAGAAAGCAGATTAATTAAAACTTGGCGCAACTTCATTTGATCTGTTTGCACGTATTCTGGAATTTCGCTAGAGCAGTCAAAGATTAACTGCAATTTTTGCTCCCTTGCCTGGAGTTGAAACATCTCTTCGATATCTTTCAACAGGCTGCTTAATTGAAAGTCTGTTGGATTGATTGTAATCCGTCCCGCCTCTATTTTGGCTAAATCTAATATTTGATTTATCAGAGCTAGCAAGTGCTCTCCGCTGCGGTTGATGATACGGATATTTTCCTGTTGTTCGCGAGTGAGGTTGGTAGAGCGCTGCATCAATTGGGAGAATCCCAGAATTGCGTTTAGCGGGGTGCGGAGTTCGTGGCTCATATTTGCCAGGAAAGTGCTTTTGGCAAGGTTGGCGGCTTCTGCGGCCCACGCGGCTTGTTGAAGCTGTACTGCTTGCTGTTGAGTGGCTTCGAGCAATTGAGCTTGTTGTAGGGCGACTCCCAGTTGAGTGCTAATTTGCAGCCCAATATTGATTTCTGCTTCGCGCCAAGTGCGGGGTGCAGAATTTTGATAGCTGGCGAGCAAACCCCAAAGTTGACTGCCGCAAAATATGGGAAAAATAACGTAGGCTCTGGCTTGAAATTGTTTTAAAAGTTCTAGGTAACAAGGACTCAACCCAGCGCTATATATGTCTTCAATTATCCGGTAAGGAACGCCTCTAGCATACATACCGCCTTGATTTTTTTGCAGATAGGTATCCAGCACTGGTTCGCCGGAGGCTTGCATAGTTTTCACGGTACAGCTAGAGTGTTCGACGAGAGTGTTTGGCACATTACCATCGTCGGGTTGTTGCATCAAAGATATCCAACCCGCAGCCATTGATTCGGCAACAAATTCCCCGCTCCAATCAGGATTAAAACGATAGATACCGACACGATCGCATTTTAGGGTTTGTCGCAGTTCATAAGTTGTGGTTTTGAATATTGTGTCAATATCTAAGGATTGACGGATGCGATCGATGCTGCGGGCGATGGCTTGTTCTCCCCGGGCGCTTTCTCGCAAAGCTGACTCGGCTTGTTTGCGATCGCTAATATCCAAAACAGTGCCGAACAAACGGAGCAGATTCCCTTTTTGATCGTAAACTGGTTTCCCTCGGACTTCTATATAACTGAGCGAGCCATCTCTTCGGATCAGTCGCAGATCGATTTCAAAGCTTTGTCCCGACATAGCTTGCTCGCGCACCATTGTCAGATAGCGCGATCGATCTTCTGGATGAAAACGCTCGATTAATTGTTCGCTAGGCAGCGGTTTTTGAGTCGGATCGAGCTCGTAAATGCGATATAGTTCTTCACTCCAAGTGGTTGTTGCGGTGGCGATATCGTATTCCCAACTGCCAATACGGGCAATTTTTTGGGCTTCCAGCAGTCGGGCTTCCGCCAACTGGCGATCGCTAATGTCGCGCGCTACCCAAACAGCCGAGCTATCGGAAAGTGGCGAAATTTTAGCAGCAAACCAAACTTCTTTGTTATTAATCGGCAGACTGTAATCAAAACTAATAGTTTGTTGGGTTGCCAATGCCTGTCGAACTTTAGAAAAATAAATCTCCTTCCTTGCCTCCTGAAAAAATTGTTCGATGATGGAGTCGATCTGATTCGTATGATAGTTGTATTGAAAAATTCCCTTAGTGGGTATAATTTGGATGGTTTCTTCTTGAATGTAAAAAATTAATACAATATCTGTAATCGAGTCAAATATTTTCACAACTTGCTCAGTAGAAGTGTAAAGTTTTTGTTCTAGCAATTTGCGCTCAAAAATTTCAGATTGTAATAGTTCGTTAGCACGACCTAAAGCAGCGGTACGTTCGGCAACTTCGGCGGCTAAAGTGTGATTGTAGTCAGTTAATATTTTTTCAGATTGTTTGCGCTGTGCGATGTTATAAAAAGCATTGATGGCATAAACAATATTTCCGCCTTCGTCAAAAATTGGTGTGGCCCGCACCTCAAAAGGAATAAATTTCCCATCTCGATAAAGTTCTACATCTTCCAGGAATACTGTTTCGCCGCGCAGTGCTCGGAATGCGGGCAGTTCTTCAGTGGGATAAAGCTGGTTTTGGCGGTAGATTTGATAAACTTCTACTGCTTTTTCTAAAGTTGCATCGGGAATAGTTTCTACGCCGAGCCAATGCTTGGCAGTTTCGTTGAAGTACACGACTTTACCGGAGGCATCGTGGATAGATACTCCCGCAGGTATGGCTTCGAGAAATTGCTTGAGTTGGCTCTCTCTTTGCGCTAAAGCTTCATTTAAAGATTTTTGGTCTGCAAAAGCCTGTTGCAGTTGCGAGGCCATAAAATTGAAGGAATTGGCGAGTTCTCCGACTTCATCCAAGCGTTTATTTTCTAAAGGTCGATCCCATTTTCCTTTGGCAATATTTTGGGCAGCGGTATTCAAGCGCATAATTGGCTTTGTTACCCAACGGGAAGTCAACAATCCGATCGCGATCGCCAGCGGCAGTGTACCGGTCAACAACCACAATGTATGGCGCGTATTTGCTTGAATGGGAGCCGTGAAATCAGACTCTGGCACCACCACCACAATCAACCAATCCAATCCGCGGAAATCTCGATAGGGAGTGACGCGGACAAACTGCCTGTGGCCCTCGATCGCTAAGGTCAATTTCTGAGTTGTTTGCAGCGCGCGGAAGTTGCCAAATCGGTTGGCGAGTTGTCTAGCAATATCTCGCGTTCGGGCATCATTGCTGTTGGTGGCTAGCAATGGCGCCGGTTGCTTTTTTGTTTGCGTCACCAAGGGTGTTTCTAATGTGGATGTGGCAATCAGATTGCCCGATCGATCCATAATAAAAGTTTGTCCTGACGCCGAGAATTGCAGCCTAGGCAGAAAGGTATTGATTGCCGAGGGCCCATTATCCGTGAGGCGATCGCGGGTACGTTCTCCTACTTGTTCGATTAGCTGATGCGCTACATCCTCGACTGCTTCCTGACCGCTTTTGAAAGAAAGAAAGCTCACTAGCCCGACGGCGCTGACTGTTTGCAAAACAAACGGAACAATCAGAACCGTTCGCAGCCGAAGCTTGCTGAAAAGTTTGGCTGCTGGGCGGTTGAAGTGATAAATGGGCATGGGTGTGAACCAATTGCGCTGATAATCGTATTTTAACTGCTGTAGCGTGTCTTTCCCGGCAATTGGCGCGCCCTCCCGTGAAAATTTCCGCCTAGTTTAATATATAGCGGATCGAGCGAAAGATTCGCGGACGTTGTTGGCCTTGGGCCCTATACGTTTCAGTGGTTATATAAGCTATCATTCATACCTCATCTTTCGCTCGAAAGGCTATAACTTTTCTAATTTATTTATTGTGTACCGGCAATCATGTCGTTAATGAAACGCCAGCGGGGGCGGGTTTATGAGATTGTAGATTATGGGCAATTATTATTGGTGAACCCGCCCCTACAAAGCTATGTTTTTTACTTCCGTTAACAATGGCAACGGTAGATTTGGACATACTAACTCTGCACAATTCCACTGTCGCAGATACTCATAGACTTCAGAAATAATCGCATTTGCTGCATCTAAATCTCCTGCTTGAGAAGCATGATAGTGCGCTCCGATTAGCGGCTTAATATCCTCGATATTTTGCCATTCTGATTTAGGTTGGAGCGGAATGCTGATATAATAGTTATAGGCTTGGCTGTGGGCGGTACGGAGATTTTCAGCATTTTGATTTAGCAGGTACTCGCCCTTTTCTCGGACTAGGGGATGCAACTGATAGGATTTGAGTTGGCGATCGTAATATAGCAATTGTCGGCGCTTGAGTGCCTGAATAATATTTTCTTTAAGTTCATACTTGCTAACTTCTGGCATTTGAGCGCTAATCCCGGCAAAAGATAGCGGATATTCTGAGGTTTGATAGACAGAAATTAGGCTGAGACAAGTTTGCTCGCCGTCGCTGAGACGTGCTAGGATTTTATCAATTAATCTTTCAATATCTCGAATCAGCAACCAGTCTCTCTGGTGCATAAAAATCCCGACATTTCCCTGAAACTCGGTATCGTCTCGAATCAAGGCTGCAATGAGTTGTAAGGCTTTGGGATGTCCTGAATAGCGATCGCCCATTTCGGCTAATTCCTCTGCATTCGCAGTCAGATTAAAAGATTGCAATAGGGCAACTGCCGCATCTCGATCCAATCCGTTTAGCTGGATTTCGCGGGTGACTGTTGACGGCAATTCGGCTAAGCTTTCGCGACTGGTAAATATAATTTTGCTTTGATGTTCTGTTTCTAATAGTTGTTTGAACAACCAAGCATATTCTGCACAATCTTCGGCGAAATAACCGGCGGCTTTTGCTTCTCCTGCTTTCAAAAGTGTGTCGGCGCGATCGAAAACGAGCAAGCAAGGTTTTTCTCTGAGGATTTTGAGCAGATTTTCGGTTTTTTTGCCGCAGTCATTTTGAGCGTTGACGGCTGCGGTAATGTCGCCGTTGGAGAGGGTGAATAGCAGGGAGTCAATTGTGCGATCGCACGGGGGTGCTTTGCCAGTTGCGGATTGCAAGGATTGCCAAACGGCGGAGGTGAAGGGGGTATTTTCGGTGTGGAGTTGGCGAATTAGTTGGCTGATGAGGGTGGTTTTTCCGATTCCGGGTAATCCGACAATTGAGATGGCGGTGATGTCTGAGTTAATAATAGTAGTTTTTAAGATTTCGAGTTCTTTTGTGCGCTGTACCCAATTTCTGACGGGGGGTAAGTTTTCTGGGAGGGGGAAAGTGCGATCGGTTTCACTGTCTTGGGGGATATCTGCGATCGCGGCTGATAGTAATTCTGGTTCCTGAATTTCTCGCGCAACAATGTCTTGCCAGTTTTTCACGCCTACAGCTTTGCAAATGTGTATAAAAGTCTCTCGTCTAATTGGTTGCTGTGTCCAAAATCGCTTTAAAGTTGCTTTTGAAGTGAGAGCAGCCTGACACCAGAGCTCATCTGCTTTATTCCATCCGAGATTGCGTCTTACCATGTCAATGATTTTTAGCCCTTCTTCGGATGCTCTGAGCAAACCTGCCATTGCGACTCCTCTACGGAAACTCTGCCTTAGTAAATAATGTTACATGATTTGGTGAGCCAAATGAGCCAAATGAGCCAAGTGAGCCTTTGATGTTGAGCCAAATGGTGAGCCGTTAAGCCTATACAGATTCAGGATTGTGGAGTATTGTGAAATGATGTGTTTGGTTGTCAGGTACGTTTGACGGTGCATCTGGCGGGCGATCGGGGATACAGCTTATCTGCGATCGGGAGCAATGTAAAGTTTTGTTACAAAAATAGGGCGATTTGCATAAAAAGCAGAGGAAGGCCCTGATAGATATTTAGGAAAGCTTGCTAGGCGGGCTTTGCTGGTTTTGACGCAACTATATTTGTGAGGAGATGGGATTATGGTTAATGTGAATTTCAATGTATGGGGTAAGGAGAGAATAATTGAATCTACTCCTAGCACGCTGGGAGCAGATGGTTCCGCATTAAGGTTTGCTAATCCAGTTGGGCTCCTTGATATCGAGGAGCCATATGGAACAAATCCTGATGAAAATACCTATGTAATCATTCATGGATTTCAGAACCAGGGTGGTAATTCAAAAATTGACACGGGTGGTAATCAGAATAATCAATTTATACCTGAAACCTGGATGTCAGAAAGGGCTAAGGCTCTTCGAGAACGAGAACCTGATGCTAATATCATTCTCGTAGATTGGGAAGACGGTGCTAAACCTGCATTGGGTTTAAACATTTACAATGAAGCAGCCACTAACACCAGAGAAGTGGGAAATCAACTTGCTCAGTATCTAAAAGCACGGAATCTTGACCCAAACAAAATAGAGCTTATGGGTCACAGTTTAGGCGCTCATGTATCAGGTTTTGCTGGCACTAAATATAAAGAACTCACAGGCAAAGAATTGAATCGCATAACTGGTTTAGACCCGGCAGGGCCTAATTTTCAAACTAGAATAAAAACAGGGAATTTTAGAACAGTGATAGTGCAAGGCACGTTGCCGGGTACTTTCACAACTGTTCCAGTTCTAGAAGAGGAGCCTGTACCACCTAGCGATCGCTTAGACCCAGGTGATGCTAAGAGAGTAGTGGTTCTTCATACATCTAGCTTTCTGGGAAATGATTTGTTACTGGGAAACTTAGATTTTTTTGTTAACCCAAACAATTTTCTTCAACAGCCAGGAAACCTACCTTTTTTAGGTGCTTTCGGCGCTAATCATGGCTACGCCAATGAACTATATACACAATTACTTAAGGGAAATATATTTCCTCAGTCAGATGGATCAAACTTCAACTATTCAAGGTTAAGCTCTCCCGAAACGGGTAGAATAGATGTAGACACCACTAAGGTTTTTTTTGAAGGCTCAACTTCCGGCACTTTTGACAACGGCGAAAATAAGAAGATTTTAGGAGAGCCTCGTCAGGGAGACACTGAGAGCTATGTGCAGTTTGATGGTAGAGGAAGTGACGGTAATGAATTTAGTAACGACCAGGAATTTAGTCAAGCCAAGGGAATTAGTACAGCCAGTGACATTCCTTTCAACCTTGGCAATCTGACTTATCGCAATGGAATTACGCTTCAAGGTTCTGAACCTCAAGGTGATTTCCCTCTCGATGTCACGCTGTCTCTCACTAATCCTGTACCTAGTGCTCAGACTTTTAATTTCTCATTTAACTTGACTGTTACAGAAAACACAACTGGCGATCCTGTTAAAGATGGAGATATACTCCGTTTTTCCGATACTGGCATTTCTCAAGAGATCATTAAGTTTCCCGGCTCATTCGGAGATTCAGGATATAGACTTGAGTTAGTAGGCTTTTCGACGGATGGTGGCAAAACAACACTAGGGCGTTTTGACACCCCAGAACAACGTTTGTCTGATGCTCTATTGATTGCTAAAATTAAACCCGTATCTATTCTGGAAGAAGCAACGGAAGAACCGATTGAGGCAATAAAAGAGCTACCAGGGAATATAAAAAATAAGATAGGACAGACTGTTAATGATTTTAATGGCAGAGTAGCGACTTTTAGTAAAGGCTTGTTGGATGGTTTATCTGTTAATGTGTCTGGCGTTCTTTTTCCCCCGCCACGAGTTGCCCAAAACTTACAAGCCTCAGCCGAGCAAAATTCAACTTTTCAGATTACTGAAGCAGTCATAGCTCAATATCCCGGAGGGCTGCTGGGGACTGAAAATAACGATCGCATAATCGGCTCTTCCGTAACAGATGTGGTATTAGCTGCTAGGGGTGCTGACACTCTGGAAGGTGCTGCTGGTGGCGATTACTTGCTGGGAGGAAAAGGTGACGATCGCATTTTAGGAGAGGATGCTAACGACATTCTCGCTGGCAATAAAGGTAATGATTTCGTCTCAGGAGGTGTTGCTGATGATTTAGTGAGGGGAGGAAAAGGCAACGATCAAATCTTTGGTGATGATGGAGAAGATATCTTAATCGGTGAAAGAGGAACCGATCGCCTGACTGGTGGAGGTGGAAGTGATATTTTTATCTTGAGAACAGACACAGGTACAGAAGAAACTAATCCTGCTACTGCTGATTGGTTAATTGACTTCAATGCTAGCGAGGGCGATCGTATTGGTATCAATGGAGGCGTACCAATAGATATTCTCACCTTCACTCCTGCTGATGTCAATCAAGATGGTATTGCTGACACCATTATTCAATACACAGAAACCAGTGAAATTTTTGGTGTCTATACTAATATCTTTGGTGTCGTCATCAACACACCGCCAGATATTGTGAAAAGTTCCTCGTTCAGTATACCCTTGAACGACCCAATCACCCAGATAGGAATGCTGTAGGAAATTCGCCCAATAGTTCAGTCACAGCAATATTAAGAAGTGCGATCGCCCTTTACGACAAAAAGAGCGATCGCCCTTAAAATCAGAATAGACAAACAACATCTAATTTGTTAGAATTGAGTAAAACTCAACCCTTGAGAGTTTTACCTAACTTTATAATAGGTGAAAGATATGTTTTGGATTCTGAAAAACTTAATCAGCACAGATACCCAAGGACACCTAAGTTTAAACCTCGAACCCAAGTCAACAGAGTATCGCGTTCTTGTCAACGAAGCCGGACAAATTTTATTAGACCCAATAACCAACATACCCGATCGCGAGCAGTGGTTGTGGCAAAACCCCCAAGCATTAGCCGCCGTTAAGTGCGGCCTCGCGCAAGCAGCTAAAGGTGAAGTACATGATTTGGGTGACTTTTCTGAATATGCCGATTTGGAGATTGAAGAGGAATGAATTTTCGGATAGAATTTTCTTCATCAGCTAGAGATAGCTTAGTTAATCTTCAGGAACTCGATGCCAAAAAATACAATAAAGTGCTGAAAACACTTGGATTAATGGCAACTAATTTACGCCATCCCAGCTTGAAAACTCATAAATACGATACATTATCTGGCCCTAATGAAGAGGAAGTATTTGAGGCATACGTCGAAAATAAAACCCCAGCAGCGTTTCGAGTTTTCTGGTATTATGGCCCGGAGAAAGGAGTTATTACAGTTATTGCAATTACGCCTCATCCTTAAGTGGCGATATATCCGCGTTCATCACCTTGCATTTGCGGTTGGTCAAAAGTACGATCGCCCTTCGCCCTCACAAATACTCTACTATTCCGACCATATCTTCCGGTGTGTAAATTTCATAGAGCAAAATCAACATTTCTATTACTTGTCCGATCGAACAACTACCCTATTTAAAATAAGCCACACCAGGATGATCCTTGCTCATACCAGCCATAACTAGAAAATCTCGATCCTGAGTGACAAGCACTCGCTGCTGTTGTTGAATAAACAACCACTGCTGCTCATCTATCTTAGTCCTTAATCCTGCTTCAACCGTTGTCGTCACATCAATGCCATAGAGACGTAACCCCCTAGCAATATCCCGATCGATATGCTCATCTAAATGAAACCTAATTCGCAGACTCACCTTTTAATTCCTTGATTTTTGTTTGTAACCTACCTGGATTTTGACGCATAAATTCATCCACAAAAGCATCATCTTCTGCCATTTCTCTATCAATTGCTTCACGATGATCGTAATAATAAGCCATAGCGTCATAAACTGCTGCTACAAGCAGATCGTACTTAGTGGCAATTTCTAAAAGAGAATAACCCATTTTTAGGTGCATCACCATCACATCTTGTACGGCGATTCTCGTCCCAGCAATCCGGGGTTTCCCGCCTCGTACTCCCGGTGTTCTTTCAATGTGTTCTACGCTTACTGTTGTTGTCATGATTTTTTATGATGTACAGCATCAGACATTAAATATCCTGACTGGGGAAATCTTCCCACATTTGACGGCGAACTTCCGCAATGTCGGAATCACTAATATCAACTCCCCGCCACAAACCCCGTAAAGACTTGCGGCGTACAGGCTTTTGTGCCAATTCCCGCTCGATTTGGGGAGCTACGCGCTCTATCAAACGCACTTTGTTCACCAAATTTAGCTGCTTTACCAAGTTGAGAACTTCTTCTAAAGTAACGGCTGTTTGTGATGCCATCTTTTTACCTTAGATATTTTTTCCAGTCTATCACAGTTTGGGAGCGATCGCCCTTACCTCCTCCACATCCATCAGAGTGCATCTGCGATCGAAAAGATCGCCCTTAACGCAAAAAGTGCGATCGCCCTTAAAATCAGAATAGACAAACAACATCTAATTTGTTAGAATTGAGTAAAACTCAACCCTTGAGAGTTTTACCTAACTTTATAATAGGTGAAAGATATGTTTTGGATTCTGAAAAACTTAATCAGCACAGATACCCAAGGACACCTCAGTTTAAACCTCGAACCCAAATCAACAGACTATCGCGTTCTCGTCAACGAAGCCGGACAAATTTTATTAGACCCAATAACCAACATACCCGATCGCCCTTCATCTGGTTCTGAGATATCGCTGTTAAAATAGAAGCATCATTCCCTCATAACTCATCTCACCATAAAAGTGTATGAAAATAGAAGACTATCCACTGGCTAAAGAATTGATATTCGATGCCGAAGGCAACATTAGTCAAGTTATTCTAGATTATACCGACTATCAGTATTTCCTAGAAGCAATCGAAGATAAAGGACTTCTCCAGGCTATGCGCGAAGTAAAAAATGAAAACCCGTTAAATTTAGAGCAAGCACTTGCAGAACTGGAAACAGAATGAAAGTCGAATATCTACCCAGTTTTTTGAAAGATTTAAAAGCTCTTAAAAGTACGCCTGTGTTTGAGCAAATCAAGGATTTTGCTTTTGCGGAAATTCCCAATAGTAATGATTTACAAACAATTGTTAACTTAAAAAAATTGAAAGGTGATGATAATGCGTATCGGCTTCGGGTTGGAGACTATCGAATAGGTTTTTATTTTGATGGCGAAACTGCTACTTTTGCCAGGGTGCTTCACCGGAAAGATATTTATCGCTACTTTCCACCATAAAGCTATTTTTACTATGGCAGAATGTTTTGGGCAACTTGTCCTTGTCCTTTGAAATAGTAAATTAATGTATTTGTATCCAAAATGTACATCTAGAAGCTCTCCCGCCAGATGTCTTCCCCCGACTCGGCACGAATTTCTTCCAGAGTAGGAAAGTCTTCTGCCCATGTTCCAGCGAGGGAATAAACTAATTCTGTCCAAGGAGTTAAAGAATCTACTGTGTCGGTGGATTGGTTCTCATTCAGGTACTTGGCACGAATAAACTCAGCGAAAGTGAGAATTTCGCTAGCTTGGTTTTCGGGAAGGGTTTTGACGATCGCGTAAATCTGTTCAATGATAGTCATAATCTGGTGAGAAATAAACTGTCGTTAAATTTTATTTAAGCAATAGCGATCGGCTTTTTCATGTCAGTGTTCATCTGCGGTGCAAAATAGTGCGTGAAGCGAAGCTATCCCGTTCCCCGCAGGGGTTCCCGAAGGGTAGGGAATCGCCCATTCCTACTCTTTCCAAAACTCACTGCGCCAAAACTTCCCTAATCCTGTCCCGAAACAAACGCACCGCTGCCCTTTGTCCGATAGTTTTACTTTGCTCTATCAAAACGGGAATTTCTGCGATCGGCAAAAACGGAAAAGCCAGACTATTCTCCCTTTCTTCGTAATTACCCTCAACCAATTGATACACTTGAAGACATTGATTGCGATATCTCCAGATTTCATGCACACCCAGAGCAGCATAAATTGAGAACTTATTCAAAGAAGAACTTGTGTAGTCTGATTCTACTACTAAATCCGGTGGCGGATCGGCGGGTAAATTAATTTCATCTTTATCTCTAACTAAAGATTCATTTTGAATGTAAAAACAAGTATCCGGTTCAATAGCACGACTTAAATCTTCCCGTTCCAGAGTCAACGCACCGAGGCTCATAGCTTCAATTTCTAACTCATCTGCTAAAGCTCCAATAAATAGTTCCAGCATGACTTTAGGTCTTTCATGTTTAGGTAATGGCATTCTGATTTCTAAAACTCCTTCAGCATAAGCAATTCTCCACGCTCTACCGTCGCCGACATCAGACATTATCGCTTTAAATGTTGACCATTTAATGCCTGTCAAAGTAATTAGTTTTTCCTCGCTACTTTGTTGAGGAGGAGTCAATGTGGTTGTTACCATATGAGGTACGATTAGTTAAGATTTTATTGATTTTAACACGCCCTTCTCCCCTCTGCATCCACTGTGGCACAATGGATCGGTTCAAAAAAGAGCGATCGCCCTTACGGCAAAAAGTGCGATCGCCCCTTTCAAATCCTAACCAGAAATCACCTCGCTCAAAAGATGAGCCTGAGAACCCTCAAGTCGAGGCCCGTGAATCTGCACCACCCTAGAAGCCAAGAAATTGCCCCAACGAGCCGCTTGTACAGAACTCAAACCATTAGTAATTCCAAACAAAACACCCCCCGCAAAAGCATCGCCAGCACCCACAGTATCGATCGCCTTTACCGGAAATCCAGCCACATCAACAATCTGTTTGTTCTCCACCACCATGCAGCCTTTATCCCCATTAGTGATAAAAGCCAAATCGGAAATCTCGCTCATTTTCCGAGCGCACTCTTCCAGAGATTCCTCCTTAAAAAAGCTCCGAACTTCATCAGAATTGCAAAAAATTACATCGCAATATTCCGAAACCACCTTGTGAAAATCATCAGCAAATCGATCGACTAAAAAGCCATCCGAAAAAGTAAAAGCCACCTTCACGCCCAGACGCTTAGACTGTTCCATCGTCTCAATGCTAGCCTTTCTCGGATCGGGAGCATCCCACAGATAGCCCTCAACATAACTGTACTTGCAGTGAGCCAGTCGATCGACATCAATATCAGTCGCAGCCAGAGTAGTAGAAACACCCAAATTAGTACACATCGTGCGTTCCGCATCCGGCGTAGTCAGCACTACACAAGTACCCGTAGGCCCGTTCGACTCAGCAGCAGGATGCACGTTAAAATCAATCCCCGCCGCCAGCAAATCTTGGCGGTAAAATTCGCCGTTAGTATCCTTAGCAACCTTCCCCGAATAATACGCTTTACCGCCGCTCTGAGCCAAACCAATCATCGTATTTGCCGCCGAACCCCCCGATCGCATTTGCAGAGAATTGTGCTCTAAATCGTGCAAAATCCCCCCCTGCGTTTCCGAATTCATCAGCGTCATCCCGCCGCGATTCAGGCCGTGGCCGAGTACAAATTCATCTTCCACCAATGCTAGGATGTCTACAAGGGCATTGCCTACGCCAAACACATCCACGGAACGGGAATCTTGATTGTTTTCTGTCATCAGTAATTTTTGGTTTACACTAATTATCAACTTTATAATAAATCGACTTCTACTCAACATCTATTTTCTTTAAGTTATCTTTATCTAAATCCCCAAGCCCAAATGGAGCTAATCCAAAATCCCAAATCCCAAATCCCAAATCCCAAATCCACAATCCACAATCCCAAGTACCAAATCCACAATCCCAAGTACCAAATCCACAATCCCAAGTACCAAATCCACAATCCCAAATCCACAATCCCAAATCCACAATCCCAAATCCACAATCCCAAATCCACAATCCCAAATCCACAATCCCAAATC
>NZ_JAUBRP010000056.1:41371-44439 GCF_036701935.1 Microcoleus sp. M2_D5
CACAATCTAAAATCTAAAATCTAAAATCTAAAATCGATATGACTGATATTTGTCTTCCACCTCTGATTCAGCAAATGTTGCAGCCCGGTTTTTACCCGCACGGGGTGACAGAACCAGTGCAGCTACTTCAGACTCACGCTTCCTTTGTTTTGCTGACAGGAGATTATACTTACAAAATCAAGAAACCTGTCAATTTTGGCTTTTTAGACTATTCAACTTTGGAGAAACGGCAGCATTTCTGCAACGAAGAATTGCTGCTGAACCGACGCACAGCACCGGAAATTTATCTAGAAGTTTTGCCAATTGTTCAAATCGGGGAGTCGTTTCAATTTGGCAGCAACTTACCTGCTAGAACTCCGGCTGAAGTGGCTGTAGAATACGCACTAAAAATGCGGGAGTTTCCTCAAGATTCGCTGTTGCTCAGTTTGTTGGAACGCGGAATGTTGACCGAGCAAATTATGGCCGACTTAGGGCGGGAAGTTGCCAATTTTCACAGCAGGGCAATTAGTAATAGCTACATTCGCAGATTTGGCGAAGTCAGTCAGATTCGCCAAGCCATAGACAACAATTACCTGATTTCGCAAAAATATATCGGCGGGCCGCAGACTCAGGCACAATTTCAGGAAACTAAAGATTATACTGATGCGTTTTTTGCAGAAAATCAAGAGTTATTTAACCTGCGGATTGCCAATAATAAAATTCGCGAGTGCCACGGAGATTTGCACTTGCGGAATATAGCATTGTGGCAAGATAAAATATTGCTGTTCGACTGCATTGAATTTAACGAGCCTTTTCGCTTTGTTGATGTCATGTACGATGTGGCTTTTACAGTAATGGATTTGGAATCGCGGGGGCGCAGAGACTTGGGCAATGCTTTTCTCAATACTTACATCGAACAAACAGGGGATTGGGAAGGACTGCAACTGTTGCCTCTGTATTTGAGCCGTCAAGCTTATGTTAGAGCAAAAGTAACTTCGTTAATGTTGGATGATGCTGCTATTTCAAATGGCAAAAAAGTAGAGGTTTCACAGACAGCAGCTCATTACTATAAACAGGCTTGGGAATACACGCAACCGCACCGGGGAAAGTTAACTTTGATGTCTGGTTTGTCGGGTTCTGGCAAGAGTACAGCGGCTCGATATTTGGCTCGCCGCACTGGGGCTATTCACATTCGATCCGATGCTGTTCGCAAACATTTAGGCGGAATTTGTTTAAATGAACGCGGGGGGCAAGATTTGTACTCGGATGAAATGACCGCGCAGACTTATGGTAGATTGTTAGAGTTGGGGATAATTCTGGCTCACAGAGGTTGGGATGTGATTTTAGATGCAAAGTTCGATCGCCAAAAATTGAGAACGGATGCGATTAATCGGGCTCAATCCCACGGCTTGCCCCTGCAAATCATTTACTGCACCGCACCAATTGAAGTATTGCGAGAACGGCTCCAACAGCGCCGGGGCGATATTGCCGACGCGACGGCAGAACTATTGAGTTCGCAGCAAGCAGCTTTTGAACCTTTGACAGAATTAGAGCAAATTTCTGTAACGATTGTAGATACCGCGCAAGACTTAGAGGTACAATTAAACTTGATTTGTGGGGAGTAGTTGCAGAGCGATCGCCCTTGGCAATTTGATTGTCTGCTAATATTGTCAATATCTTTCTGTGTTATTACAAACAAAACTTACAGCTAATGCCAAAATTTACCGGAGACTCCAAGGGGTTTAGCCCCGCGCTGATATGGTTTGTGTTGTTTACCGTTGGGTTTCGCTTAGTAGGATCTACGCTGCCCCTGAGTCTTGGTCTTGGTGTCATTGGGGGCGTGGCAGCAGGTTTAATTGTAGCTTGGTGGCACAACGAATTACTACTCAACCCGAATATAAATTCCAAGGACAAAACCTCGGATGCTATCCTCAATAAAGAAGTAGTGCAAACGGACGCCCATAAATATAGCAAAACCTCTAGGGGTGATGCTGCTACATTGTTTGGCTGGTTATCTGGGCCAGAGGATCGTCGCTAGCATTAGTCATTAGTCATTAGTCATTAGTCATTAGTCATTAGTTAACATTCACTAATGCCCTTCGTTCCAATACCCAATACTTCGGCTACGCGATCGTACAATTTCCCAATGCCAATTTCCCATTGAATGTTTGTATTTCTATCGAAACTCTTGCCGCTGTTTATTTATCCTTTGGGATTGAGTTGCCTGTTAATGATGGCGGCTTTAATCACACTTTGGAAGCGTCCCAAATGGGCGGCAGCGCCAATTGCCGGGGCTCTAATTATTTTACTCCTCGGAAGTAGCGGTTGGGTTTCAAAATCGTTAGTTCGATCGCTCGAATGGCAAAACTTACCAACCGCCGAACTCCCCCAAGCTGAAGCGATAATCGTCTTGGGCGGCGGTGTCAAAGCAGCTTTACCTCCCCGTCCTTGGGTAGAATTAGCGGAAGCGGGCGATCGAATAATCTACGGTTCCCGACTTTACAAGCAAGGCAAAGCTTCCCTGTTAGTTCTCAGCGGCGGTAGAGTAGATTGGAAAGGCGGCGGGGCTCCCGAATCGGCAGACATGGCAGAAATTGCCCAAACAATGGGTGTACCGGCATCAGCAATTCTGCAAGACCCCGATTCACACAACACTTATCAAAATGCGGTCAACGTGCGGAAAATTTTAGATGCTAAAGGCATAAAAGGGCCGGTTTTGCTAGTGACATCGGCGATGCACATGACTCGATCGCTCTTAATTTTCCAGCGTCAGGGAATAAAAGCAATTGCCGCACCAACAGACTTCCAGATAACGCAGCAGGATATCGCAGCATCCCAAAGCAATTGGCAAGCAGTCGCCTTGGATTTATTGCCGGACACCTATCAGTTAAACCAGTCAACTAAAGCTTTGAAAGAATACATCGGCTTAATCGTTTATCGTCTGCGGGGATGGCTTTAACAGAATTTTAGATTTTAGATTTGGGATTTTAGGATCGTCAATTAAATAATTTCTCTTTTTTCTTGTGGGATGGGCGTCCCGCCCGCCCCGAAAGGACGGGCGGGGCGCCCATCCCCCAACAAACCTGAAA
>NZ_JAUBRP010000057.1:0-31541 GCF_036701935.1 Microcoleus sp. M2_D5
CGATCGCGTTTGAGCCAGTCGTCGAGTACATCAAAGATGCCTCTTTCGGTCTGGGCGCGTCCGACTGCGATTGTCATTGCGGTAAAATCCTTTTGCTTGTTAAAAGACCAAGGTTTCTAATTAAAGTTAACATAACTATATATTAGAAGTTCATAATTTTTCAACTAGAACAGCAGACTTCCCCCACTAGAGGCGTACTCGATGAAAGCGTGGTTGAGAGGAAGGCCATCTTGGTTGACGATGCTCAGCAACAATCGAACTGACCCTTCGTCTCCCAGCGGCGAGGTGGCGGTGGTTGAGGACAATCCCGATAGGTCGATCGCGATCTCGTAGCCGAAGGGTGACGCTCGGTGGGCTAATTGAATTAAGATTTGGCTTTAAGGCTGTTTAATTTTATGACTGCAAAAACAATGACCTCGATCGATCCTGTCCTGCGCTACCCGGTTTTGGGCTCCCGCCGCTTCAGCAATTACTGGTGGGCGACGGTGGTCAGCATTGGAGGGACTGGTTTCCTGCTGTCGGGCATTTCCAGCTACTTGCACGTTAACCTGCTGCCCTTTGCTGACCCGACTCAGCTTGTTTTCATCCCCCAAGGCATTGCGATGGGTTTCTACGGTGTCTGTGGCGTGCTTTTGGCGCTTTACCTGTGGCTGACTATTCTCTGGGATGTCGGTGGCGGTTACAACGAGTTCGATCGCCAAACTGGTAACATTCGGATCTTTCGCTGGGGTTTTCCCGGCAAAAACCGCAAAGTTGATTTTAATTGCAAGACATCGGAGGTGCAATCTGTGCGGGTGGACATTAAAGAAGGTCTCAATCCCCGCCGCAGTATTTATCTTAAGCTCAAAGACCGCCGTCAGTTTCCCCTGACTAGAGTCGGACAGCCGATTGCTTTGTCGGAAGTGGAAAATCAAGCTGCCGAATTGGCTCGATTTTTGCAAGTTCCCCTAGAAGGACTTTAGGGATTTTCGATTTGCGATTTTCGATTTTCGATTGGTAATGTCTCGTAGGGTGCGCCGGGCCGCGCACCTTACCTACCTGGTAAGTGAAAAAGATCGATCTGCGAGTCAGCCCGTTACCAATTTTTGAATCTATCAATTAACAATACTGCGGATAGTTTTTGATTTGCTACCGTAGAATGAGGGTTTCAAGGCGATTAGGCAAGTTCGCTACCCAAGGAAAATCGCGAATTTTAGACTGCGAACTAAAAACAGTTCGGACTATTGAATTAAAATCTTTAGTTGCAAAGTCCGTAATTGACTCAAAGTGAAAATACAAATGCAAATGCAAATCAAAATTCAGCGGTGGTTGTTCTCACTTTTAATAATTGGCGCGTTGTTTGTCGGAGGATGCGGTAGTTCCCCTGTGGCAAACTCGACTCCGACATCGAATCCGGTGTCGGGTGAAAATATTTCTTTGTCTCCGTCTCGTTCTCCTTCTCCTGCTGCTGTAGCGGCGAGTTCGCAATTTAGCAATTTGCCACGCTTGGAAGGAAAAGCTACGGTGGTGATGACGGTTAAAGGTGCTCCAATTACGATCGAACTCGACGGCACAAATGCGCCAATTACTGCGGGCAATTTTGTCGATTTGGTTCAGAAAGGTGTCTACGACGGGCTGGTATTTCACCGAGTCGTGCGGGAACCTCAGCCTTTTGTAGTTCAGGGGGGCGACCCCCAGGGTAAAGACCCTAAATTCCCTGCGGCGCGACTGGGAACTGGTGGTTTTATTGACCCGAAAACTACTGTAGAACGCAGGATTCCTCTGGAAATTAAAGCTCGAGGTGCTGCGAATCCGACTTACAGCGCGACGCTACAAGAAGCTGGGGTTAAGGAGAAACCCGTGTTGGTGCACAGTCGCGGGGCTGTGGCTATGGCTCGATCGCAGAGTCCTGATTCGGCTTCTTCTCAGTTTTACTTTACTTTGACCGATGTACCGTTTTTGGACGGTAGCTATGCGGTTTTTGGGTACGTGAAGCAAGGGATGGATGTTGTTGATAAGATTGAAGCGGGCGATCGCATTGATAAGGCTACTGTTACTCAGGGTTTGGAAAATTTTAAGCCTGTTAGCTGAAGTTAGTCATTAGTGATCGGTCATTAGTGATTAGTCATATCAAATCCGGTAGCATCGGAATTAATCTTACCCACAGTCAGGACACGGCACTGCCGTGTCCCTACAATTAATCTGGCGCGCCAGAAACGGCTCTGCCGTGTCCTCTATAGCATTCCGGTGTAACCGGAATAGATATCATTAGTCATTAGTGAATGGATGTTGTTGTTACTGGAATTGGTCTAGTTTCGAGTTTAGACAGTCTGGAAACTAGCTGGATAAGACTGCTGTCTGGAGAGTCGGGAATTCGGGAACATCAACCTTTTCTGAAAATTGAGCCGCAACCTTTGGCTTTAATTCGCACAAAACCTGCGGATTTAATAACTTTAATTCGACAGGTTTTAGCAGATGCTTTGCAAGATGCTAATTTGACTTTGCCTTTGCCAGATTGCGGGATTGCGATCGGTTCTAGCCGAGGTTTCCAGGCAAATTTGGAACTGTTGGCGAGGGAAGGAATAGGGAAGAAGGAAGAAGGAAGTTCGGCAACGGATTCTGTAACGGATGTAAAGGATAGAAGGAAGAAGGAAGAAGGAAGAAGGAAGAAGGAAGAAGGAAGAAGGGAGAAGGAAGAGGAAAGAGAATTCTCAATGCCCAATGCCCAATGCCCCATGCCCCATGCCCAATTCCCAATTACCGATTCTCAATTTGTGAATTTTTTGCCTCACATGGGGGCGATCGCAGTGGCGAGGGCAATTGGCTCGACGGGGCCGGTACTGGCGCCGATGGCTGCTTGTGCGACGGGCATACAGTCGATCGCCCGCGCTGTTGATTTAATCCGCACCGGTGAGTGTCAGCGGGCGATCGCAGGTGCTGTGGAAGCGCCTATCACACCGCTGACTCTGGCTGGATTTAACCGGATGGGTGCTTTGGCAAAAACTGGTTGCTATCCCTTTGATGAAAATCGGGAAGGCTTTGTGCTCGGTGAAGGCGGGGCTTTATTTGTATTAGAATCTGCCGAGTTGGCAAGGCGTCGCGGTGCTAAAATTTACGGTCGAGTTTCCGGTGTTGGGTTGACAAATGATGCCTGTCATGCTAATGCGCCGGAGCTGGGGGGGAAAAGTGCGATCGCGGCGGTAAATCAATGTTTGAAACGCAGCAATTTAGCGGCGGTTGATATAGATTTTATTCATGCTCACGGTACTGCAACTGAGTTAAATGACCGACACGAAGCACTGTTAATTCAGAAGTTATTTCACCCAGGAGTTGCTGTTAGTTCGACTAAGGGGGCGACGGGTCATACTTTGGGAGCTTCGGGAGCTTTGGGCGCGGCTTTTTGTTTGATGAGTATTAAATATCAGATGTTGCCGCCTTGCGCGGGAATGAAAAAACCGGGGTTTGAATTAGATTTTGTTCGCTGTGCGCGATCGGCTATTGTCAGAAATGCGGTTTGTTTGAGTTTTGGCTTCGGCGGGCAGAATGCTGCGATCGTTTTATCGGGCGATCGTTAATTTTTGTAAACTCGGTCGATCGACATTTAAATTACACGATCTCTCTCCAGTTAAAATCTTCTGAGGTGGCCGGAGTCGCTCCACATCTAATTTAAATCTCGAAAATAGTACAATATTTATGTATTTTAGTCAATTAACTGAGAATTTTGGTGAGCTTGCTGGTGCTGCTATGCTAGTCTGGCTCTGCATCCCGACGCTAATCCTTGCGTCAAAGCCTGGGAGGCTAGAAAACAGAGCCAGATTAAAGCAGTATTGTATTTTATTAACGCACCGATGGCGATCGGCGAAAATAGAAAAAAGAAACTGTTTAAATTAAGTCTCAGGTATTTTCACATGGATCTGGCCTCTCATCGATTTATGTCTTATTTTGAACCAGAGCAAGCTGCTCACCTTTGCCAAATAGCTGTTTTGGAGAGTTTTGCTGAGGAAACGCTGGTTTTTGAAGAAGGAGAAACAGCGGATTTTTTATATCTAGTTTTAGAAGGTAAAGTCGAGTTTAGCAAGCGGATTGAAAATCATAAATATCAAACTGTTGCTGTCGCTAAGCCAGACGATTATTTTGGCGAACTCGGAGTTTTAGATGGAGAGCCACGCAGTGCTAGAGCTGTGGCAGTTGCAGGATCGACTTTGGCCAAAATAGCCCGTGAAGAACTAATAACAACTCTCCAGTTTGCTAAAGGCAGTTCGGTGATGCAAATGTTTAGTTTCATTACTAAAAATTTACGTGATACCACGGATCAATATGTTAGCCAGTTGGTACACAAACAAAAAATGGTATTGGTTGGAGAAATGGTGAGTACAATTATTCACGATTTCAAAAGTCCTTTTACCGGAATTAAACTCTCCAGTGAAATGCTCAAAGAAATGCACCCAGATGAGGAAACTCAGGAGTGGTGTGAACTTATTCAATTGCAGGTTCATCGAATGTTAGGGATGGCTGAAGAAGTATTAGAATTTTCGCGTGGTAATTCTGTATTAAATAAAAAACCTGTTAATCTAATTCAGACGTTGCAGCAGTTTGAAAAGTTGAACCGAGTTTATTGTGAAGCAGCAAAAGTAGATTTAGCGGTACGGGTGACAGAAGTAATAGTGGAAGCGGATGAAAATAAGATTTTGCGTGTTTTACAAAATTTAGTTGGGAATGCTGTTGAGGCTTTTGGCGGAAGAGGGGGTCGGGTGGAGATTGCGGTGACACAAAGTGAGGAGTGGGCAGAAATTAGCATTTACGATAACGGCCCCGGCATTCCGCCGACAATTAAGGAAAAGTTATTTGAACCGTTTGTGACTTATGGCAAGCGGACTGGTACTGGGTTGGGAACGGCGATTGTTAAGTCGATCGTTGAGGCTCACAAAGGGAAAATTACTTATGAGTCAGAGGACGGAAAAGGCACAACTTTTTACATCCGCTTGCCGAAAACTATGGTTTTAACAGAGCAAAATTAAGTAGGTTGAATATATACTTAGGACTTTTTTACTAAGGCTGAGAGACTTGGTTGAGCAGTAGATATCTTGCGTTCAAACAATATTTTTCTAATAAACCGGGTTGAAAAGCGTAAGTCCTAATACTGTATAGCGACTTGCAGAATCAAGTAGAATTGAATTAACGAACTGCTAAAAATCAGATGCCAGTTACTATTCAAACCTTACCCACAGAAGTTATCAATTTAATTGCCGCTGGCGAAGTGATTGACTCGATCGCCGCTGCGGTACGAGAATTAGTTGAAAATTCTCTGGATGCTGGCGCAACTCGCATCGTTGTTTCTGTCTGGCCCGAACAGTGGCGGGTGCAAGTTGCAGATAATGGTACGGGAATGGATCTGGAAAATTTGCGGCAGGCGGCTTCGCCTCACAGTACGAGCAAAATTACCACGGAAGCTGACCTTTACAAAATTGATAGTTTGGGATTTCGCGGGGAAGCTTTGCACAGTTTAGCTCAGTTGGGCTGTTTGGAGGTTTTGAGCCGATCGAATGATTTGGGATTGGGGGATTTTTCGGAAAATCGAGATTCGGCGTCAAACCCCGCTAAATCTTCCTTTAACAAGGGGGGAGTTGAAAATGCTCGATCGGGCTGGCGGGTGGTTTACAACAACGCGGGCGTTGCTGTAGAGGTGGAAACAGCGGCGATCGCTCCGGGTACGGTGGTGACTGTTGATAATTTGTTTGGCAATTGGCCTGTGCGCCGCAGTTTTTTGTCGCCGGCACAGCAAATGCGATCGATCCAATTAACCCTCCAGCAAATTGCTATTTGTCACCCGCACGTTAATTGGCAGTTGCGTCAAGGAAATACGCCTTGTTTGCACGTAACTCCTGGTAGCACAGCGGAACAACTTTTACCTCAATTCGTGCGCGGTGTGCGATCGAGCGATTTGCAGTATTTAAAGTTAGATTTGCCTGCGAGTCCTGAAAATCATAAAGCAGCCAATTTCTTGCTAGAAACTCAACTTGTGGGCGCTACAGTTAAGCCTAATTACCAATTCCCAGTTGCTACTTCTCAATTCCCAATGCCTAATTCCCAGTTTTTAGAATTAGTAATTGGTTTGCCCGATCGCTGTCACCGCAGGCGGCCGGATTGGGTGAAAGTTGGGGTGAACCGGCGAGTTGTGCGATCGCCCGAATTAGAGCAAACTATTCTCAGCGCCTTTGCCCGCACTTGTCCGCGCGATCGCTATCCAGTGTGTTTTGTCCACCTGCAAATCTCCCCTTCGGAAATCGACTGGAACCGCCACCCGGCTAAGGTGGAAATTTATCTCCACGATCCGAGTTTTTGGCAAGCGCAAGTTAGCGCGGCAATTACTCGTGCTTTGCACCTGAATGATGATGTTTTGCCGCCTGTCCCTATTCCCGATCGAGTGGGACAATTGCTGAAGGCGTCGGAACAAAAAAGTGCTTACAGTGTCGGGATTTCGGCTAGGCAAAAGGATGACGGCGACGAACAGGAAAAAGCTAATAAAATAGGATTGATGGAATTGAGGGCGATCGCTCAAGTTCACAATACTTACATTGTTGCGGAACATTCCAACGGAATGTGGTTAGTGGAACAACACATCGCTCACGAGCGCGTTTTGTACGAGCAATTGTGCGCGGCTTGGCAGCTAAAATGTCTGGAAAAACCAGTAATTCTCAGTCAGTTATCGGCGCTGCAAATAGAGAATTTATCCCGACTGGGTTTGGAAGTAGAAAGTTTTGGCGAACAGCTATGGGCTGCCCGCGAAGTTCCTGAATTGTTAGCCGATCGAGATGACTATGCGGATGCGCTTTTTGAACTCAGTAAAGTCGCAGATTTACAAGCGGCTCAAGTTGCGACTGCTTGCCGTAGTGCTATGCGAAACGGTACTCCTTTGAGTCTTTCCCAAATGCAAAATTTGTTGGATCAATGGCAGCAAACTCGCAATCCGCGCACTTGTCCTCACGGCCGCCCTATCTATTTTGCTTTGGAAGAATCGACTCTGGCTCGGATTTTTCGCCGCAGTTGGGTGATTGGTAAAAGTCACGGGATTTGAAGGTTAAAAGTTAAGCTGTAAGGTGCGCGTTACATACAAGACTGTTTTTTTGAACCGCAGAGGGCGCAGAGAACGCAGAGAGGAAGAGAAGAGAGATGTTTTTAATATTTTTTTTGGCAACTGGATATTCGTATAAAATGTCAATTAAAATCAAATAAATCATAAATATGGATTTTCCGATCGCCCGACAACTATTTTATCGAGAAATAAATCAGCCAGATGGCTCGATAGACCTGGCGAAAGCTGCTCTTTATATGGCTTTGGAAGAATACCCAAATTTAGAGCCGGAGGAGTATCTCAACGCTCTTGACACGATCGCGGATGAAGTGCGCTCACGCCTGCCGGCACAGAATTATCCGCTGCGGATTATTCAAACTATTAACGGCTATTTATACGGGGAGTTGCAGTTTGCGGGCAATGATGTTGATTATTACGACCCTCGCAATAGCTTTTTGAATGAAGTGATCGATCGGCGTACTGGTATTCCGATATCTTTATCTTTGGTTTATTTGGAGGTTGCTAAGCGGATTGATTTTCCGATGGTGGGAATTGGGATGCCAGGACATTTTTTAATTAGACCGGATTTTGAAGATGCGGGTATTTTTGTTGATGCGTTTAACAGCGGCGAGATATTGTTTCCTGAAGATTGTCAAGCTAGACTTTCTCAAATTTACGGTCAACCTATGGAGTTGCAGCCAACTTTTCTCGCCCCGGTAAGTCGCCGACATTTGTTGGGGCGAATGCTGGGAAATCTGAAGGCGATTTACTTGCAGCAGGGAGATGCTGTGAGGGTACTCTTGGCGATCGAACGGATTTTGCTGCTGTTTCCCGATGCGCTGGGGGAACGGCGCGATCGCGGAATTCTCTATTATCAACTGGGACGCTTGGTGGAAGCGCGCCACGATTTGGAACTATACCTGAGAAATGCTCCGAATGCTCCCGATGCTGCTAGAATTCGCCAATTGGTCGATCGGCTCGATCGGGATCTTTGAAGTTAGGAATGAGAATTACAGCATATTCCATGTATATGTAGTACACAGAATCCTGTAGTAAGTAAGGTGCGGATACACCCGTCAATCTGCAAGTTCTATTTAAAAGGTCGCAGATCCGCACCCTACATATTAAAATCACACAATATAAATATAGCGGCTACTGTACTTCATCAACCACCGAATATGCTGTAAATAACTTCAACAAGTTTGTGGGACGGGCGTCCCGCCCGTCCTTAAAAGACGGGCGGGACGCCCATCCCACAATAACAATTAAAATTGTAAGTTATTTAATTCGCGATCCTTAAGTTCGCTATATGTCGCACAGCACACTATAAGACATAAAAGTGACACTCAATAAACTGCTGCCTGACGACCAAATTTCGCTTTTATCATTTTTGCCAAGCTATCTAAAATTTGGCAAAAAATTAACTCTAACATATTAATTGTAAATTAAAACCTATCTTTTGATAGGTTGAATTTGCTTGACTTGATTGTAAAATAATAGGTCATTTACGCAAATCCCGATTCGACTTTCCGACAGATATCCGCACAGATATCCGCACAGAAGAGCGATCTAAAAAGTATTTTCACCTAAAGAGGTACAAACTCATGAACTTTCAGTTTCAACAAGGTTATCTCAACGAAATGCAATCGCTGTCAGTCCATTTAACCAAAAGAATGTCAAAGTCTTTATCATTAGGTTTGGCACTTTTGCTGGGAACAAGTGCAGTATTCCTAAGCAGCGGCAAAGCCTTTGCATTAGATAATGTTACCGTAAAATACGGTGCTGTTGACGTAACATTACCGATGAGCGACTTGCAAAGCTTTGCACAAACAGGCCAAGCATCATCTCAACTGCAAAGCGTTCTGAGTCTTGCGAAACAAACTCCCGAGTCGGTGCGCGAAATATTAACGCGAGAAGTACCTTTAGATTCCCAATTAGTAGCGCGGCTAGCAAGCACTTATTTTGGGGAAATAGTTTTCAAACAATTGGGGGAAGTTGCTTATGCCCCGACTGCGAGGCTTCAAAGCGTGCCCGCACTGCGCGATGCTTTAGTCGCAGCTTCCAAAGATGGCAAAATATCGCTGATTGAAGTAATGCAAAATTACAGCCCTGCTGCTTTAGAAGTTGACGGCAATCAAGCGATGGTTATCTACGAACGAGTGATTAAAGATGTGCAAGATTTGCAAGCTTTGTATCAAAATTCCCCGGCTTTGCAAAATACCGCCGGCCAAGCGGTGAATTCGGCCAGACAAATGATTTGTCAGCCCAATCCAGCGGGAAGTGCGAAGTAAATAACTGAAGTTGGAGGGAAGGGGGAGTCGGGAATTGGAAATTGGGAATGGGTGCTTTTTTTCTTATGAGGTTTAGCTTTCAGCTATTAGCAATTACTCATCATCCATTCCCAATTCTTCGGCTACGCGAGGGTAAAAGTTCCCAATTACCCATTATTCATTACCCTTTACCCATTCTTTGAGATAGTTGCTCGGCTACCCGCTTTAGTCGGCGGAGTTGGTCTTTCATATCTTTTTCTGTCCAAGGGGCTGCAAAGCGATTGAAACCAAATCTAATTAAACGATTGGGAATTTGAAATTCAAAGCGGTTAATCAAGAGAGTACCTTGGATTTGCGGCTGGCATTCCCAACGATCGCATCCTTTGAAAAATCCGTCAAACCCCCAAACAATTAAACCTGGTTGTCGCTCCAACACAACACTTTCTAAAGAGGGTTGCAAAACGGGAATTTTTATGATAAATAAGCTGCGACTTCCTACGGCAGTATCCCATTCGCCCTGGGGATCGCAGCGTAGCAGGGGATTGAGCCACTTGTGCATTAAAGTGCGATCGACTATACATTGCTCCACCAAGGTAGCAGCAGCGCGAATTTCAATGGATTGCTCGAAAACTTGACGAATTGACATGAGAACCTGCAACAAGGAGGGTATTACAAAACTTTGCTTACTTGATAGTCCTTTATTTACTTGTAACGTCAATTTTTCCAGAAATTAAAAGATTGACACACTCATAAATACAGTG
The DNA here is from genome assembly GCF_036701935.1 of Microcoleus sp. M2_D5. Classification (NCBI taxonomy): domain Bacteria; kingdom Bacillati; phylum Cyanobacteriota; class Cyanophyceae; order Oscillatoriales; family Microcoleaceae; genus Microcoleus; species Microcoleus sp. M2_D5. Next base: position 10,083 of record NZ_JAUBRP010000057.1, read on the forward strand.
TATCATCTTGAATTAAAGTATATATACCGATTATGGAGTTAGTCGAAAGGCACATCATTAAACCAAATCATAGGTTTTATCGAGAAGCCGATAGACTGTCTTGGCTGTGCAAAAATTTTTACAATAACGCTAATTACATCTACCGTCAAAAGTTTTTCGCTAGCCAAGAAAGAAACGCTCTGGCTGTCGATCGCGCGCTCAAAACAAGTCCTGATTACAAAGCACTGCCCGCAAAGGTAGCACAAACCACGATCGGCTTAGCGATCGAATTAGTGATCAAAGCATGGACTAGCTATTATATGGCCGTGCGAAACGATCGGGAAGACCCAACTAAGTTTAAAACCGCACCGAAAATCCCTCATGACAAAGGTTCAAGAGAGCTAAAAAGAGAGGACGGGCGCTATGTAGTTGTATTTAATTGTCAAGGTCTCAGCATAAGAGACTTAAAAAAGGATACGATCGCCCCTATGGAACTAATATTTGGTTGCCTTCAAAAGTCACCTCGATTCTGGAAATCCGGATTGTTCCCAAACTAGGTTGTTATGTGGTCGAGGTGGTCTATGAAAAGTTAGAACAGCCTTTACAAGTTAATCAGACAGTAGCTGCTATAGATTTAGGATTAAACAATCTGGCAACATTAACATACAATGTTTCTGGGTTAGTACCGAAAATCTACGAGGGATGGGGTGTTAAGTCAAGAAACCAATACTGCAATAAAGTTTCATCGGCATTGAAATCATTGCTGCCCGCAGCGCAAAAAACAGTAAAAAACTCGCCCAATTGTGGCACAAGCGTAACTGTAAAGTGGATTACTACCTCCACACGACGAGTTCCGCAATTATTAAAGAACTCGTCAATCATCAAATGGGCTTGCTGGTTAGAGGCTGGAACCAGGATTTTAAAGATGGGATTAATACTGGTATGATGAGAAATCAAAATTTTGCCTGTATTCCCCATCGCCGGTTTCTGCAAATGTTGCAGTATACAGGACAACTTGCGGGAATTCAAGTTGTGTTAGTTGAGGAGAGTTACACATCCAAATGTTCAGCTTGGGATTAGGAACCAATTCAACAACATTCCGACTACATTGGCAGTAGGGTAAAAAGAGGATTGTTCAGAACCCAAACTGGACAACTAATAAATGCCGATGTGAACGGTGCTTTGAATATTGCCCCAAAAGCAGTCGGAGATGGGTCGAACCCTAATTCGATACAGGGTTTTGTAGTTAACCCAGTACATTAAAAGTGTACAAACATTAAATTTAGGCGATGTCTAGATTTTTTGGAACTATTATTAAAGTTTCGTCTTGTCCTTGTCAAATGTGACGTTAACCTGAGAAAAAAATGAATGAAACTTGGCAAGAAATAACTCAACCGATATCGGGCCCCATAGCGGCTTTGTCCGATCGCATTTTGGCCCAGGCCCAGCCCGCAAATCCCCTGACAGATGCGGAACGCGGCATTAACAATTTCCTTCAGGGCTCAAACATTGAAAATCTCCTCTGGGCTGTAGGTATCCTGCTCATTGGCTTGATAGTATCAGCCCTCGTCTCATCTTTAGTGGGGGGATTGCTCAAGAAAACTACGCTCGACAACCGGCTGGCTGCTTGGATTACCGGGCGCCCGGAAGGAGCTGGAGCCCCGCAAGTGGAAAAATGGATTTCCGCAGCGGTTTTCTGGATCATTTTTGTCTTTTTCCTAATTGCCTTTTTCAACAGGCTGAATCTCACGGCTGTCTCGCAACCCCTCAACACTTTTCTGAATCAAATTACCGGTTTCTTGCCGAAGTTAGCCGGCGCGCTAATTTGGTTGGGGATTGCTTGGGTGTTGGCGACTGTAGCCAAAATGGCCGTATCGCGGGCGATGCGGGCTTTTAACGTGGACGAGCGCTTGAATCAGGAGGTAGGCGCTACGCCCGCTGAGCGCCCTTTGCTGCTGAGCGATACTCTGGCGAATGCGCTGTACTGGTTCATTTTTCTGCTGTTTTTGCCACTGATTCTCGACTCACTGGAAATGCAGCAGGCTCTGCTGCCGGTTAATAATTTACTCAACCAAATTCTGGCGGCAATTCCGAAAATTCTGGAAGCTGTGGTGATTGGGTTTGTGGGCTGGCTGCTGGCTATGGTGGTGCGGCGGATTGTCACGAATCTGTTGGCGGCTTCTGGGGCGGACGGTTTGGGCGCTCGGTTTGGAATTTCGCGGACTTCGGGCGGACAATCGCTGTCGTGGATTGCCGGGACTATCGTCTATGTTTTGATTTTGATTCCAACGGCGATCGCAGCTCTGAACGCTTTGGACATTCAGGCGATTTCGCAGCCGGCAATCGCGATGCTCAACACGATTCTGGGCGCGCTTCCCAACATTTTTACAGCAGCGCTAATTCTGGGGGTTGCTTACTTTTTGGGGCGCTGGATCGGCGATTTGGTGACCAATATCCTGACGGGAATTGGCTTTAACAATGTCTTTTCTTGGTTGGGAGTGCAGCAGCCGAAACAGCGACTGCGGCTACCGCCGAGTTCGATCGATCCGGAAGCAACGATTCTTCAGGAACCGGAACTTCCTGCCCGCACGCCTTCTGAGTTTGTCGGCATCGTGGTGCAGGTGGGCATCATGCTGTTTGCTGTGGTGGCGGCTACCGACGTGCTGCGGATTCCAGCGCTGACGGCGATTGTTAGCGGTATTGTGCTGGTTGCAGGTCGGGTGCTGGCCGGTTTGGTGGTATTTGCGATCGGCTTGTATTTGGCGAATCTGGCGTTTAGTTTGATTGCCAGTTCTGGAACTCGTCAAGCGCGGCTTTTGGGCCAAGCGGCTCGGATCGCGATTATTGCCTTTGTTTCAGCCTTGGCGCTGCAACAAATGGGCATTGGCAGCGATATTGTGAATTTGGCTTTCGGGCTGCTGCTTGGGGCGATCGCAGTTGGCATTGCTCTAGCTTTTGGTTTGGGCGGGCGCGAGATTGCGGCCGACCAAATTCGCGAATTGTTAGCGTCGTTTAAACAAGATAAGACGCCACGTTTGTAATTCTATAAAATGGCGTTTGTCAAGTACAAACGCCATTTTTTTATGATTAATTTCATTAGACCTCTTGCAAACATAATTAGGACGGGCTCTTCGGCCCATCCCACAAAAGTTATTTTTTCTTGTGGGATGGGCCCCAGAGCCCGTCCGATCAATTTATCAAAAGGACTTTTGCAAGAGGTCTATCGTGAGGGTCGCGAAGCGATCGCCAAGCCATTGAAGTTGAGGATACAGCTATCGACTCTTCGGAAGCAGAGATTGATTCTTGTTTCTGGGCCGATGCCCCTAATTGAGAATGGTAAGAGCTGCGTCGCCGGCCCTAAAACAACAAAACCTCCTCATAGAGAAGGTTTTATCACAATCGGAGCGGCGGGATTTGAACCCACGACCCCTACTACCCCAAAGTAGTGCGCTACCAAGCTGCGCTACGCCCCGACAGCTTTAACAGCTTAGCATAGAATTCGATAAAAAGTCAAAAAACTTTTAAAACTTTTGCGGCCTGCACCAAACTCGGAACCGCAGCCGCCGGCCAAAAACCCTCGCACCTCCTGCCAGCATTCAAGATCAACTGCACGCTGTAAGCTTCGGGATAGCCTTCCACCTGCACCCACAGCAAGTCGCTTTCGGCTTCAATGGCGATTTTTTCCTCGTCCATTAACTCAGAGGCCATGTGACTCATTGTGCCGGCTAATTGCCCCAACAATCGGCAAAAATCGTTTAACTCAGCCTCTGTGAGTTCGTGAGCCCAACCGTCGCCCGCCACCAAACCCTTAAACTCCTGGGCCTCCGGGTTCCATCCCAAACGCCACCCAACACCGGTTTTAATTACACGTTCCACCATTAAGGGATTTTAGATTTTAGATTTTGGATTTTAGATTAGTAGGACTTACCCATAAATACCAAAGAAACCGGGTTTTTTACCAGTGTTAAAGGCCCGGATGCAGTATTTCAGTAAAAAACCCGGTTTCTGCAGCCCTAAGTATTAAGGTGCCAGCAACTTCGCATCTCCCGGCTGGGGCTGCGGTATTTCCGGGAAATTCGATCGCCCTTGCGGTTTTTCCCCCGCCGTCGGTGTGCGCCCACCCCCGGAATTCTCCGTAAAAACATCCACCAAAGCTTGAACCAAAGCATCCCGCTGTGCTCTATTTAACCTTTGAATAGCAGCGCGATCCTGTTCCATTGGATTTGACCGCAAAACGTCCTTTCCCGGATACACGCTTTCCACCAAATAATCGGGAGTCGCCCCCAAATAGTCAGCTAAACTCAACTTCCAATCAAAGCGGTAATTGGGCGGCCGTCCTTTGACAAATACGTGATATCGAATCAACCGCCCGACTAAAGTATTGGTAGGATCGACTTTTCCAGTTTCCTTGGAAATGTAGCTATTTTCGATCGGGAAATCCGGCAATTTTTCGTACACCAATTTCCACGCATCTTGCACCCTCACTTGCGGCGGCGCAGATTGTTGAGCCACCCGCTGCACGGAGGCCGACTCAGAACTCCGCAGCAGCGAAGGTTCCAAAGCCGACATACTCAATTCGCCCGATTCCAATACCCAACTCAAAAGCGTGAAAATCGCCACACTCAAAGTAACGAACAGAAAACTTAAGCCCTGCTTTAATTTATTCACAGTTTTGACACTTTCAAACATAGAATAATTTCATAATCTTACGGCCATCGGAGTCATACTTTCTAATTTTATGAATTAAGAAAATCAACCCTGTTGGCAGCATCCAGATTTTGTAAAAAGCGTTTTTTAGAAGTGCGATATTCCGGCTCAGTTGCGTATATAAAATAAACCGAGTTTTTCGCGGAGGTGCGGCAGTCTAGTTTGAAAAAGTTTTGGGTTTTGAGTTGACCAAAATTGCTGGAAACTCTCCACTCAAAACCCAAAACTCCCGAAGTCTAAATATCTCCGATTATTTCCGGCTGAGTCAGTTCGTCCGACATTTCAAATATCGCCCGCATTACAGGTTTCATTTGATGGTCGTCCATATTGTCAAAATCTTCATAGCGACGGCGTTTTGCGCGGTTAGCCACCTGTACCGTAATCCGATAGCGGTTGGATGCAGCAGCGATCAACTCTTCCGCGCGACGGGTTAGCTGAGTTGAATCGAAAGTTGGACGCTTAACCATGAGACTACCTACTTTATGTAATGTTACATTCTAGTCTAGTATGTCAAGATTCATAATTTATTAACTGAGTATCATTGCTTATGCAGGTAGCAACAGCCTATTCCTTTGGTCACTTGCATCGGGGAAATTCTCATCCCCTCAAATTGGTTGCTTTCGGCGACAGCTTAATCTACGGTTTCGGCGACGGTGTAGGCGGTGGCTGGGTGGAAAGATTGCGGCGCCAGTGGATGTTACCGGAGAGTGCAGGGCACGTTTTATACAATTTGGGCGTTCGGGGCGATCGCACCTATCAAGTCTCCCAGCGCCTGGAAAACGAGTTTCGCCACCGGGGCGAACTGAGAAACCGCGTCCCGGATGCGATTATTCTTTCCGTAGGCCTCAACGATTCGGCGAGAGTGCAGTCGCCTACCGGGCGCAGCTACACTGAGTTTGAACATTTTAAAACAGTTTTGGATAACTTATTAGACACTTCCAAACAACTTTGTCCGGTGATATTTGTCGGGATGGTACCGGTGGATGAAAGTAAAATGCCTTTTCAAGATTGTTTGTATTACAGTCATGCCGACCAATATCGGTATAAAGAAGCAACGAAATTAGCTTGTCAGTTGCGGGGAATTCCCTATTTAGATATTTTTGATAAATGGATCGATCGGGGCAGTGATTGGTGGCGATCGCGCTTGATTGCAGACGGGCTGCATCCCAATGCAGCGGGGTATCAATCTTTATTTGAAGATGCGACAAGTTGGGAACCGCTAGCCAGCATTAGTCATTAGTCAAGTCGAGCGAGGGCGGGCACTCTTGGCACTGCCCCTACATAATACAGGTTCTGCATTCAAGACTGTATAAATTCAAGGTAGATAAGGGAGATAAGCAACATAAGGATTTTAAGGAATTTAAGTATTTTAAAATTCCCCAATCACCATAAAAATATTTATTTTAAAAGACCGTATCTTCCCCGCACACGAAGTAAAATTCTTCAATAATGATTACATAACTGAGGGAAAAAGCAAGTTGGGCAGAATCAATCAGCCTATCAAAAGCTTAGTTATCCTCAATAAAAAAATTGTGTAAATTGGAGAATCAAAAATGTCTGTATTACATCGCATTAAATCCGGTACATCTGTTTTATTAACACTGGGAACAGTTGCCGGAACCGCAGCGCCGATGCTAGCTCCCGCGCCTGCTTTTGCTCAGACAGCTTTTTCGGATGTTAATAATAACTACTGGGCAAAAGATTTTATTCAAGATTTGTCAGAAAGAGGCATTATCAAAGGATTTCCCGATCGCACTTTCCGGCCGGATGCACCGGTAACGCGGGCTGAATTCGCGGCAATGATCCGTTCTGTGAAAAAGGCAAAAACCCGCGCTGCTGTAAGGTTTGCCGATGTTCCCTCCAATTTTTGGGCAAGCGGGGCGATCGCAGAAGCTTACGAAATGGGATGGATGTCTGGCTATCCCGGCAATGTTTTCAGGCCGGCACAGCAGATTCCTCGCGTTCAAGTTGTAGTCGCTTTAAATAACGGAATCGGCTATGAGCCTACGTGCGATTTTCAAGATGTTCTCAGCTACTATAATGATGCTGGTGAGATTCAAAGTTATGCTGTCAAAAGCGTTGCTGCTGCTACTGAAAAACAGTTAGTTGTCAGCTATCCCAATCCTAAATCTCTCAAACCGAACAAATCAGCAACGCGAGCTGAAGTAGCTGCTTTTATCTATCAAACATTAGTGAGTACCAATCAAGCAAGACCAATTAATTCTCCTTACATTGCCAAGATTGATGTTACCGAGTCTGTTGCTGTGCAAATTCCCAGGGGGGTGACTATCCCCATCGAGTACACAAAAGGCAAGATTTTGCTCGCCCCTAATGACAAGTCTCCGATTACGCTGACTGTAGCTGCGGATATCGCGGGCAATAACGGCCAAGTGCTGATACCCGAAGGCTCAAAAATTAGCGGCGAATTGCGATCGACTGCTTCGGGCGTTCAGTTTGTGGCTCAAGAATTAAGTATCCTCAACGGCAGCAGAGTGCCTCTCAATGCGACTTCGCAACTGATTACTAGGAAAGAAACTGTTACCAAGGGCGTTAATGTTGGTAATCTGGTTAAGAATACGGCGTTGGGTGCAGCAGCAGCGGCGGCGATCGCAGGTGTTACGGGCGATCGGGCGATCGCGACTGAAGAGGTGCTCGGCGGCGCGGGAATCGGGACTTTGATCGGGGTATTTTTGGGTAGAGATAAAGTCGATTTGTATGCTGTTAATCCCGACACCGATTTAGATTTGCTGTTGAATTCCGATTTGGTAGTTGGTACTGCCAGCACAGGCATTTGTAGCGCTCGATAGAGCAGATACTTGGAAATTTCTTCAAACCCCTCGCCTTGCAGGAGAGGGGCTTTAATTTGTGTATTTTACCTCGCTACAGGTGCATCTAATCAAATAATTGACCAGGGATTTTCTTTAAGTGTGAATTCCTACGGACATCCCAAACTTTCGCGAGTAGAAACTCCCGTCACGGGATTGACACCATCTGCTTTCTCGCACAGGAGAGTAACTTGATAAGCGTCGATAATCGCGTCAGTAAAATCCGCCCCGGAAATTGCAGCATCAAAAAACCGAGTTCGAGTCATAATTGCCTCGGAAAAATTAGCATTCGTCAAATTAGCGCCGTCGAATGTAACTCTATCTGCCAAAGCACCGGAGAGGTTGGCACCTGACAAGTTGGCATTCAGCAAAACTCCCTTAGTCAAAATCGCATTAGTTAAATCAGCACCTTGAAAATTGGTTCCCCGCATTTCGGCAGCGACAAATGTTCCCCCCGCTAAATCCGAGTTGGAAAAATCGCGATCGGACAAATTAATATTTGTGTAATTAATACTTGTTTTCGGTAGGGCAAATGCCGGAGTAGCACTCAGCAGCACCCACCCAACAGCCAACACTAAACTTAAAAACAGGCTCAGGAATATTCGGAAAACACTTTTCATGATGATGGGAATGGGGAATTGGGCATATTAGACTGTTAACTGTTGACTAATGACAACTGACTAATGACTGATGACTCATTAAAATCGCTTTACCCAATCTTCGCCAACGCGAAGCGTCAAATCAGAATTAATTTCACCAGTAGAAGATGCTTCAAGTTTACCGCCGCCTAACTCTTTTTGCAGTAGATTCGCTGCCTCTAAATCGCCTTGCTGAACAATAATTTGACTTTGACGCTGCTTCTGGGGCGCATCCTGCACTACAGATACATTAAAAAAGCCCTTTTTTGTGAGAAATTCAGCAACGTTTTTTGCGGTTGTCGGTTTGCTAGAAGCGTTTTGGACAGATATTTTGAGGTTTTTGGGCAACAGGGAATCGCTGGGATTGCGAATTCGTCCTTGTTCAAAATCCGGCACGCTCTGGTTCAAGTATTGTGTCATAATGCGATCGCGCCCCAGCCCATCTACAATCCAATAACTTCTCAAATCCCCTGTTTCAGAACTAGAACGTCCCGGCAACATGACCATTTTAAAATTATCTCGCTCCAATTGCAAACCGAAATTGGCCAACGTCAATATTTCCTCATAATTTAGGTTTGTATCCACATATTTTTGCATCAATCGAACAATTTGTGGCAAGCGCACCAATGCTGATGGACTTGCGAGGCGGTCCCGAATAGCTTGAATTAAAGATTGCTGCCGCTGAATGCGGCCAATATCTCCTAAACCGTCGTTGCGAAATCGAGCAAATTGTTCTGCTTGTTCTCCGTTGAGAGTTTGCCATCCCTGGGCTAAGTTTATTTTTAACTTTTGAGCGGTATCTGTATAGGACATCGCGCGAGGTACAAATACCTCAACTCCGCCCAACAAATCGACTAATTCCCGAAACGCATTGCTGCTGACTCGCACGTATCGTTCAATTTTCGTATTGTTCAGCATACTGCTAACTAATTGCGTCGCCAAAGCTGCTCCTCCTCTAGCATTAGCTTCGCTAATTTTGCTAAAGGCAATTCCGGGAACTTCGACTTTAGTATCTCGTGGAACTGAAAGTAAACTAATAGATTTATCTCTAGGTTCGAGGTGAAATAAGAGTATGGTATCGCTGCGACCCTCAAAAATTTTAGGGGAATTGGTGGCAGCTTCCGGCACACCGTCAATTCCCAATATCAAGATATTAACTGACCGAGACAGGCGGTATCCAGAGCGGTTGGAGGATAGATAGTCAAATCCCGTCGCCTCTAATACTCTATTGATAATTGGCGGTTCCACGGGAGCTAAAAGGGCGGTAATTGCACCCAATGTAGCCGAGATAGCGGCTGTGAAAACTAGGAAAAATAGCCCCACTATATACAGGAAAAATTTAGGCTTTTTTCGAGAAATTTGATCGACTGGTGTAACAAAGTCTCTTTTAAAAATTGACAAGTTTTTCATAGACTTGCTGTTGGTTATTGCAGTTTTTCAGCTTGGCAGTAAAACTTGGGCGGTGCTTCTGGAAAGTATTTGAACATAGCCGGACACAGCCAGCCTTCGAGATTTTTCGATTCCCACCGATACCAGTTACCGCCGTATTCTGCTTTCAACCACAGCATTTCTGCTTGATATCCGGGAAATGGATTGGCTGAAAATAAAAGTCGGAAACCTTGGGTGGCATTGGGAATGTCTGCGACAAGCGCGTTAATCTTTTCGGGGACGCCCTGAACAAATGGTTCTCGGACAAGTCCGACTCGCTCGTCGTCAAAAACCCAGGTGTACTGTTCGCGATAGGGGTAAATTACCATCATGGCATTGGACATGGTATTCGCCTCTTTTGATTTCCTTTTTTTTGCCTGCAAAAATGCAAGTGTGGATACATTATATTCTGTTGCGCGGAAGTTGTGCGCTATCCCATTTGACAACCCTGTTTGAACTTAGGAATTTTCGAGGGTTCTTGACAAATTTTATTCGGCTTGGGCGGATTGGCGAAGTTTAGGGCTGTGGGGTTTTAGAGCTATTTTTATGGTAGTTTTTTATTTGAGGTAAATAATAGCAATATTCAAAAGGGATAAAGGTAATTCCTGGCAAAAATTTTACTCTTATTGTGCCTATTTGTCTAACCTTTACTACGTTTATAGTAAGGACAAATAATCTGTATTCATCCCAACTATAAGAAGCGACACCCTAACTACAAACCTATAACTGTTTGTAGCTGGGTATGATGTTTCTTTTCGGGAAACTGCAGCTCAAATTCTCGTCAGCTCAACCAGAGCCTTAGCTAAATACTGATACTGCGGCAAAGTATTGTATAACTGAGCCGAAACCCTCACCAACTGCTTACTAGCATCCGGCCAAGGAATCACCGGAACTTCAATTTTAAAAATCTCCCATAGCGCCTCTTGCAAAGGTGGAATTCCTCCCTTTGCAACCACATCAGACTGGGAGTCTGGCAGTGGCACAACTGCCATCGAACCCACCATTTCATCAGGACAAGGTAGTGGCAAATCTAATTTGTCCGCCAATATTTTTCTGCCCGCCAATGCTAAAGCATGATTTTTAGCCATCAATTCCGGCCATCCGCCGCTCAACAAAGAACTCATAAAATCTATAGCTACAGGCACGCATAAATAGGGGCTAGGATCGACTGTTCCCATCCAGTCAAATTCTAGTTGAAAGCGCGATTTATCACCGCGCGGCGAATTAGCACCGTGACTGATTGTAGTTGGCCGAATGGCATCTTGCTTGTCGCGCCGCACGTATAAAAAGCCCGCACCTTTCGGCGCGCACAGCCACTTGTGGCAATTTCCGGTATAATAAGCTGCGCCAATTTCCTCTAAGTTCAGTGCTACCATTCCCGGCGCGTGAGCTCCGTCTACCAATACATCCACGCCACGGTTAGCTAACTCGCCAACTAACTGTTTGATGGGAAAGATTAAACCTGTTTGGCTCACAACGTGGTCTAATAAAGCTAACTTTGTTTGGGGTGAAACGCACTTAATTATTGCTTCAATAATTTGGTCTGGTGATTCAATGGGAAAAGGGACTTCTGCTACTATTACTTTAGCGCCTGTACGCTCGGCTACAAAATTAAGTGTGTTGCGGCAAGCGTTGTATTCCTGATTTGTGGTTAGCAATTCGTCGCCCGGAGAAAAACAGAGCGATCGCAAAACTGCATTTACTCCCGTCGTGGCATTCGGCACAAAAGCCAAGTCATCCTCAGCCGCACCGAGAAATGCTGCTAACTGATTTCTCGCATTATCCAACAAGGGTTCAAATTCCCGCAGTAAAAAGCGCAATGGTTCTCTTTCCAGTTGTTCCCGAAAAATGGTTTGCGCTTCGAGTACGGGAATCGGACAGGCCCCAAAAGAGCCGTGATTGAGGAAAGTTATATCGCGTTCGAGCAACCAATATTGGTTAATCATTAGTAATTAGTAATGAGTCAGTAGTCATTAGTCATTAGTCATTAGTCAGTTAACTGTCAACTGTCAACTGTCAACCGTTAACCATTTTACCTTTTAATTGCTCAAACTCTTCTAATGTATTGCAATTCGATAACATTAGTGCTTCTCGTTCCCCTACAGGTAGAGGGATTGCGGAGATTTGATTTAACCACACTTGAAAGGAACGTCCCCCTTTTTCAATAAAACTTTGCAAACTGGGCAAAGATTGTTGGCGGTAGAAGCCGCACAAAGGCTCCCAGCGCGAATTTTGATAAGGCACAACTGCTAAAGTTGATGGGGGAAACTCGGTTAACTGACTTGCCCAATTCTGAATAATCTGGGCATCCAACAAGGGCAAATCGCAAGCTAACAGTAAAATCCACTCGGCGGCTATTTCTTTCAATCCCTGAGTCAATGCAACCAAGGGCCCGGAGCCCGGATTGTACTCTACCAGAAATGGGGATGTTTCGGTTAAGGTCGATCGATAGCGATCGGGCCAAGCAGTCAGAACATAAACTTCTGGGGTTACAACTGCGGCAACTTCCAACGCCCGCTGCAATAGGGATTTGCCCTCTATTTCCAGTAGAGCTTTATCCCTACCCATCCGCGAACTTTGACCGCCTGCAAGCACAATTACAGCAATTTTATGATTAGTCATTAGTTATTAGTCATTAGTCATTAGTCAGTAGTTATTAGTCATTAGTCATTTGTCAGTAGTTATCGCAAGAATTGCCTATTTTGAACAGGCAAGATGCCTGTTCCACAATAATTGTTGGAGATGTCTAGTAGTCAGTAGTTAACTGTCAACTGTCAACTGTCAACTGTCAACTCAAAACACTAACTCCTTGGCTAACTTCCTCAAGTTTTTGCACGACTTGACCGCTGCTGAGTAAAGTTTCTGCTTCAATTAAACCAGAGTTTATATCCAAACAAACCCCGCTGCGCCACAGATAAAAGCCGGCGTTCCAGATAGCGGACTGCATCAATTCCGAGGGTTTTCCCAGCAACACTTCCTGCATTTGTTTGAATAACTCTGGGGCTGATTCAAAGGCAGGATTTGTGCTGCTAAAACCGTAATCTCCGTGGGCTAAAAGGAGTCGATCGAACTCCGCATCCGGCTTAGCAATGCCGATAATCGCAGTACGATCGCGCGGCAAATCGCAGCTTCCCTCCAATCCTTTGACTGTGGTATAATTTTTGATTCCGCGCAGCTCAAAGGCTTTTTGAAACATACCTTCTGTCGGCGGGTGGACGTAGCCCGATATGACGTTAACGTCACCGGCACAGGGACACCACATCAACTCCATTGTCGAAAAAGGTGGGCGTTTACCAATTTCGCGGCGGTAGGGAACTAAAGCAGCGGCTTGAGGAAAATGCTTGGGAAGGTACACAAAACCCAAACCCGTACTGTCAAAAACTTGCTGGACTTTTTCTAAACTCAGTTTTCTCCAGTCAACTCCCAAACCGCGCCAAATTTCAATCAAGGGAATGCCTTCCTTCGTCGGCATGGTATCCCCCCCGTGCATGAGGGTTGGGACGCCCCTAGCAGCTAAAATCAGGGCGGTTATTGGGCTAATTGGAGCTGTGCGCGATCGCCCGTCGTAAGCAACGCCAAACACGGCGACGGTAGAGACGGAAAACCCTTTTTCTCGGTTTGGGGGGGCAAGAAGGGGCCCCAATTCTTCATAAGCATCTAGCATTCCTGCTAATTCTTCGCCAGTGGGCCGTTTAATGCGGTGGGAAATCATAAAAGCTCCGATTTGAGCCGGTGTTGCTTCCCCCAGCAGCATCATCCGCGTGGCTGCTGCTGCTTCGGATCGAGTTAAGTTTTCTCCTGTGTGTATTCCGCTGCCAATTTTTCGCAGCAATTCTCTAAATGCGTCACTCATAACTTTTGAAGTTGGTAATTGGTAAGGGATAATTGGTAGTATTTGAACCGTTTTAAATTTAAATTTAAGAACTATCTATTCAAAGTTATCGAATTATACCAGTTCCCAAAAAGAAGGCAATTGTTGGAAATATCCAAACCCTTATTTCATCAGTCATTCCCAATCTAAAATCTAAAATCTAAAATGGTATTAACTGCCTGATTTTTCTAGCTTGATTACATCAAATGGCGGCACAAATTCGCGTACCAAATTCCAGAAATGGGCGATGGGCGGAATTTGCATTCGATCGTGAGTTGTCACCAATACCACTTCGCGAGTCCAAGTGGGATCGGTCTGAGATGTTGTACCATTCTCAATAAGCCTTTTAGGAACAGGCAAGATGCCTGTTCCACAAGAAAATTCATCTTTTGTGGAATGGGCATCTTGCCCGTTCTTGAGAATGGTGCAAGATGTTAGATCGACCGCCGATTGACCGATCGCCGAAACCTTGGAATTTGAAGGCTCTTGGGCGATCGACCGAATTGCTAAAGTGCGATCGCCCTTCGCCTCCACCAAAGCTGAATGCGGCAGCAAAGCAATCAATTCTCCCTGGCGCACCACACCCCGAAAAGCATCAAGAGTGTTGAGTTCCAAAACAGCATGAAGTTTAGCACCGATGCGTCCAAATTGTTCTTGCACCATCCGCTGCATTCCGTACCCATCCTTAAACACCACTTGCGGGTAACAAATCAATTCCGGCCAAGGTACTCGATCGTACTGGGCGAGGGGATGACCCGCCGCCATCAACACCTCGATCGGCTCATTGTAGAGCACCTCAACCAACATTTCCGGGGCTTGAGTAAAATAGCGGTTGTTCATCACCACCGCTATGTCCACCAAACCGTCTTTGAGGACTTTTAGGGCTCTATCGCTGCCGAGGGCAGTCACCCGCAACTGCACGTCTGGATAGTCGCGGCAAAACTTTTGCAGCACAGGCGGCAAATAAGCAGCGCAAACCGAATGAATCGCCGCCACGCAGAGTTCCGGCTGCTTCCCCGCCAGTAAGTCTCCCAATTCTTCTGCAGCATTGCGCCAAGTCTGACAGATTTTGCGAGCGTGAGGTAGCAGGCATTCCCCTCCCACAGTCAGCTTCGCGTGGGCAGTGCGGTGAAACAGCGACAAACCTACTTCCGCTTCTAATCCCTGCACTTGGCGGCTAATAGTCGATTGGGTAACGCCACACTTCCGGGCCGCTTGCTGAAAGCTACCAGTTTCAGCAACTGAAAGAAATGCTTGAAGCTGCTCTAAGCGCATGGATGTTTAATTCGAGATGGTTTCAGAAATTTTACTGGAAGATAATCTGTGACATTAACCGATTTAGTAGCAGAATTTAGTAGACTTTGATACAGGTACAGATTAGTTTTGATTCCGAGGCAAGAGGCGGGGATGCTTCGCTCCAAGCATCAATCTGCTCTGGCAGGATTTCTGAGCCTCCAAGTAGAGGTCGATTCTCCTATGTTGAAGGGATTTCTGAATCTGCAAAATTATCAAAAAATAGATTCCATAAAGATGAATTTATCGAATATTGCCAGTTTCTAGCTAAACCGTTTCAATGAACGGCACTCTAGTAATCTCTTCATCAACTGAGTTTAATTGTTATGTTTTTCCGTAAGTTGTGAATTCAAAAGATAGCATTGAATTTCGTACCTCCTTGGGAATTATAGTATCTCACTCTCCCTAAACCTCTCAATAAATGGACAAATATTTCAGGCAGGTTAAAGCCTGCTGTGAACTTTCCTCCCCGGACTAAAGTCACTTTTGTTTTATGTTTTTTTGTGTATAAACTAGAAATTAGCGGGTCAGCAACACAAGTGCAACTAAGATCGATCGCACAGGAAAGCCGAAATGCTGCCATTTATTAAGATTATGTCATTTAACCACAATTTTATTCCGCCAGATGGCTGTTGCCAGTGGCAACCCCAGTTGATGGGACTGCACGCGCTCAGCGATGTGTTAATTGCCTTGGCTTATTATTCAATTCCAGCACTTCTGACATACTATGCCCGGAAGCAGCGAGACGTGCCTTTGAGCAAGGGGTTTCTCCTATTGGGAGCCTGGTTTTTCTGCGGCGGGACAACTCACTTGATGCAAGTTTGGATGCTGGTGCATCCCAGCTACTGGCTGTCAAGTTTGATCGCCGCCGTTACCGCTATCATCTCTTTGTGGGCTGTAGCGTCCCTGATACCCTCGCTTTCTCAAGTGTTGGCTTTGGCTGGGGCGGCCTCTTTTCCAGGAAATACGGCGCTGGGAACCCAAAAGGTCGATAGACCACAAGCAGACTCTGCTATTGCAAATTCTGTCCCCTCCCTCACAACCGAACTTCAGCAAATTAACCAGCAATTGCTTGCAGAAATAACACAGCGCGAGCGAGTCGAGGATCTCCTGCTTGACACCGTAGGCAAGCTGCAAGAAAGCGAAGAACGCTTCCGCGTTTTTCAGGAATTATCTCTAGACGGATTTAACGTGTTTCGCAGCATTCGTGACGAATCCACAATTGTGGATTTTGAATGGGAATACGTCAATCCCGCAGCGGCAAAAATTCAGCAGAGTACCCCGGGCGAATTAATCGGCAAGCGATTGCTGCAAGTTTTGCCAGGCCATAAAGATAGCGGTTTGTTCGACCGTTACGTCCAAGTTTTAGAAACAGGAATTCCCCTCGATACCGAGATTTATTACAACAGCGAAAGCGAAGGCATTGTCGGCTGGTTTCGGATTATGACCGTTAAATTGGGCGACGGCATTGCTATTTCTTTTGGCGATATTACTGAGCGTAAGCAAGTAGAAGCATCCCTGCGCGAGGCGCTGCAAAAACTAACTTCTCATTTTGAAAATACGCCCTTAGCGGTGATTGAGTGGGATGAAAATTTTCGTCTCAGCGGGTGGTCACCGGCGGCACAGAAGATTTTTGGGTGGGAAAAAATAGAAGTGTTAGGCAAGCATTTTAGCGAATGGAACTTTATTTGTAAGGGCGATTTTGAAGAGGTAAAGTCTGTAATTTATAGTTTAAAAAAACCAGAAAATCGGTGCAATGTAGTTCGCAACAGCAATTATAATAAGTCGGGTTCGTTGGTACACTGCGAGTGGTACAATTCGGCTTTTTACAGCGATTCGGGACAGTTGGTATCGGTGCTGTCTCTGGTTTTGGACGTGACGGAACGCTTTAAATTTCTGGAAGTGCTGCGACAGTCTGAAGAGCGGTTTCGGATTGCGGCAGAAAGTGCCAGCGATTTAATTTACGAATGGGATATCGAAACCGGGATCGTGCTGTGGTTCGGTCACGTAGACGAACATTTGGAGTACGCAAAAGGCGGATTTCCCAGGACAAGAGCAGCTTGGAACAGTATCTTGCACCCGATCGACCGCGATCGGGTTTTGGCCGCAGTCGATCGGTATTTGACTGCGCCAGACAGTTCTGCCGCCCCATTTTTTCAGGAATACCGCGTTCAGTGCCAAGGGGGCGGCTTACTCCACTGGATCGATCGGGGCAAAGCAGTGCTTGACAAACAAGGCAATCCCTGCAAATGGATCGGCGTGATTAGCGACATCACCGCTCGCAAAGAGGCCGAACAACAGCGGAATTGGGCATTGGCGCGGGAACAGGCCGCCCGTCGCGAAGCCGAAGCCAGCGAACAGTTGTACCGCGTCCTAGCTGAAGCCATCCCGCAAATAGTTTGGACTGCCACAGCCGACGGCTGGTTCGACTACTACAACCAGCGCTGGTTTGAATATACTGGCTTGACACTGGAGGAAACTCAAGGCTGGGGGTGGCAGCTAGCCCTGCATCCAGATGACGTGGAAGATTCCGTAGAAAGCTGGAAGACCTCGGTGCAGACGGGGAGGACTTACGAGGTGGAATACCGCTTTAAACGGGCATCTGACGGAGCTTACCGCTGGCATCTGGGTAGGGCATTGCCCGTGCTGGACGCTGAAGGGAAAATTCTCAAATGGTTCGGGACTTGTACCGATATTGACGATCGCCAGCGATCGGTCCAAACAGCCTATTTTAACGCTCAAGCTTTGGCTTTGCTGTCGTCGGCTTCCCTGGATTACGAGAAGGCGCTGCAAGGTTTGGCAGATTTAACAGTACCGGGGTTGGGGGATTGGTGCTGTGTGCATTTGCTTGATGCCGACGGCTCGATCCGCTTGCAAGCAGTTGCTCACTCAGATCCGAGCAAAGTCGCTCTGCTGTGGCAAATCGATCGGCGTATGCCACTAGACCCCCAGGGACGGCACGGAGTAGCAAAGGTGCTACGGACTGGTGAGTCGAAGCTCTACCCAGAAATACCGGAATGGGTGATCGAGGCGGTTGTGCCGGACAGGGAACTGCAGTTGGTGCTGCGAGCCCAATCCCAGGTGCTGTCGGCAATCTGCGTGCCACTGATCGCTCGTGGGCGGACGCTGGGAGTGATTTCGTTGCTGTGCGGGGAGTCTGGCCGCCGCTGCGGGGAGAGCGATTTAATTTTGCTGGAAGATTTGGCGCGGGATGCGGCGGTGGCGATCGACAATGCGCGGCTTTACCGGGAAGCAGCGGAGGCCAACCGGATTAAAGACGAGTTTTTGGGAACGCTTTCTCACGAGTTGCGGACGCCTCTGAACGCCATTTTGGGCTGGGCCCAGATGCTGCGGCAGCGCCAGTTGAGTGCCGAAAAAACGGCTGTGGGTTTGGAGACGATTGAGCGAAACGCGCGGTTGCAAACTCAGATGATTGAGGATTTGCTGGATGTTTCCCGGATTGTGAGCAACAAAGTGTGTTTGAAGCTGTTCCCAGTGGATTTGGTGCCGATTGTAGAAACGGCGGTGAAGGCGCTGATGCCTGATGCTGAAGCTAGGGGAATTGAATTGGTGAGTTTTTGTGACGAAGGGGTGAGCGTGGTGAAGGGGGATGCTACTCGTTTGCAGCAGGTGGTGTGGAATTTGCTCTCGAATGCTATTAAGTTTACGCCGCCGTCGGGTCGCGTGGAAATCACGCTCTCGGAGGATGGGGAACCGGGAGCAGCAGGTGGTGCCATCTTGTCTGGGCCGTCTCCGGTTCACTCTGTGAAGATCGTTGTCAGCGATACGGGAATTGGCATCAGCAAGGAGTTTTTGCCCTTTGTGTTCGATCGCTTCCGCCAAGCTGACAGCACTTCTACGCGCAATTACGGCGGGCTGGGACTGGGATTGGCGATCGTCCGCCATCTCGTGGAACTCCACGGTGGCAGTGTCTGGGCCGAAAGTCCTGGGGAAGGACTCGGTTCGACTTTCGGAGTGCGGCTGCTAATTGAGCAGAGCTAAAGTTGTGATTTTTCAGTTATAGAGTTCAAAATTCAATATTTAATTTCTACGTAAGGTGCTTATGGCGCACCCTAAATTTAAATGTTCTCCGCAAATCCGCCCGCTCTTAATTCTCCTGCCATTCTTGCAGGGCGATCGCAATTCCTTGTTTCAATTTTGGTTCGATACTCTCTTGTTTCACTAAGCTTTCTAATTTCTGCCTGGCCTCGGCAGCACCTAGCTGTTTGAGCGCTGCCATGCAGTGTAGCCTGACGCTGCTGTCTGCGTCGCCCAACATAGAAATTAGAGCATCTAGCCCTCTCATATCTCCTAATTTTCCTAAACCTAAAGCTAAAAATTTTTTGCTAACTGCCTCCTGCACGGCCGGATGATCGGTTTTTAACAAATCCATCAGAATTTCAGCAGCAACAGCTTTTAATTCCGGCTTTTCTACTCGCCCTAAAACAGTGACAATCTCTTGACAAACAGTAGAATTTATGTTATTAAATAGTGCCCTTAATGTCTGATGCAAATATGCTAAAGCGGTTGCAGTTTCCATCCAGCTTAGGGCGCGCACAGTTTCGATTTGCAATTCAACCGGAGTTATTGGCGATCGCAGCAATTCAAATAAAGCAGCAGCAGCAGCATCGGTTTTCACTCGCCCGATCGCGATCGCCGCTTGCTGACAAACTTCTAATCGGATGTCGGAAAGCAAAGGTTTGAGCAAGTTAACTAAATCGAATTCTGCATCTAAATAGGCGCGCACACCGAGAGCTCGCACGGCTTCTTTTCTGACTGCTGTCGCCGGATCTTTGAGTGCTGCTATCAGTACCGGCGGGATGCGGGAATCGTGAAAGCTACTCAGGGCCTCGATTGCGGCTGCCCGCACCGCAACTTGAGAGTCTCCGACTACGCTCAACAGCGGTGGGATGGTTTCGGTGCGCCGAATTTGGGCGAGTGCTGCTGTGGCAAACTGTCGCGAGTCTTTTTGCTGCAAGAGAGTTGCTAGGGATTCTATGGCTGTCGGGCCCAAATTCCCTAGGGTTTCGGCGGCGATTTGGCTCAATTCTTCGTCGGAATTTTTGACTAATTCTACTAAAGCTTGAATCACTTCGGGGCTATTCCCTACGGGATAGCTTGGTTTCACGAACTTTCCGAGAATGCGGGCGGCAAACCACCGGGGTTCGGTGTCTGCGTCTTCGTCTTCGAGCACGGCAATTAAAGGTGCGATCGCGCCATTTCCCAGATTTGGCAATACTTTAGCAATTTCCCAGCGGTCTTGAAAATCGCCCGATTTTAAGGCTTCTATTGCTAAACTGACAGCTTGCTCTAAAATGTGTTCTTCCTGCGGCTTGCTACCGTCTGCTGTCACTTGCTGCAAGCATTCAACTAACAAGGGCCAGTTTTGGCGATCGGCAGCGACTTGCGCTTTTTGTAAAATATTATACATAATTTTAAATTAAGTTCGATCCACAAGCGAGGTTTTTTGCTGCTAAGTCAGAGCCGGAGGGAGCTATTTTTTACGAATCTTTTGCTACAATTATCCATTTTTTAACATTTTTGTCAATCCATCATAACTGGTAAAATGGAAGTAAAGCATTAATTTCATGAAGTTAAGGCATCAAGCTATACTTTTTGTAATTTATAAAGACCCAATCTTCCTAATTAAAAATTAACAAATGAATAAAGCTCTACTTTTAGTAAACCAGCACTCCCGAAAAGGGCAAAAGCTATTATCTCAAGCCACTGTAAAATTACAAGCACTGGGTTTTGAGTTAATTATAGAGTCTACCGACCACGCCCGCGAACTTTCCGACACAATTCGCCGCTACCAAAATCGAGTCGAATTAGTAATAATTGGCGGTGGCGACGGCACTCTCAACGCCGCCATAGAAGGTTTGATAGACACCAAGTTACCCTTGGGTATTTTGCCGATGGGAACAGCTAACGACCTAGCCAGAACTCTGAGAATTCCTACAGATTTATCAGCAGCTTGTCAAGTAATTGCCAGCGGTAAAGTTCGGCTAATAGACTTAGGTTGGGTGAACGGTCAGCATTTTTTTAATGTGGCGAGTTTGGGATTGAGCGTGCAAATTACCCAGCGACTTACTAAAAACGTCAAGCAGCGCTGGGGAGTTTTAGCTTATGCTTTTACTGCTGTGCAGACAATTTTGTCAGCCCGACCATTCCGAGCAGAAATCAAGGTAAAAAACCAATCTTTTAAGGTTAAAACTATTCAAATTGCCATTGGCAACGGTCGCTATTACGGCGGCGGGATGACAGTTGCCGAGGATGCCACAATCGACGACAAGCGACTGGATTTGTACAGTTTGGAAACAAAAAACTGGTGGGAAATCATTGGTTTACTGCCCGCTATGAAGCAAGGCAATCATACCAATCGGCCTAACGTTCGCACATTGCAAGCTCAAGAATTTGAGGTTAATACTAGCAAACGCCGTCCGATTAATACTGACGGTGAAATCACAACTTACACGCCTGCAAAATTTCGAGTCATTCCCCAAGCTTTAGCAGTTATAGTTCCTTCATAACTCACAACTAATATAATTATGTTGTGGAACAGGCCGGAAAGCCTGTTCATATATTAGCCACGGGCCAGATGCCCGTGCCACAATTAATTAATGAATCAATAAATTATATTGTGTTGTGGAACAGGCCGGAAAGCCTGTTCATATATTAGCCACGGGCCAGATGCCCGTGCCACAATTAATTAATGAAT
>NZ_JAUBRP010000057.1:31641-43249 GCF_036701935.1 Microcoleus sp. M2_D5
ATAAATTATATTGTGTTGTGGAACAGGCCGGAAAGCCTGTTCATATATTAGCCACGGGCCAGATGCCCGTGCCACAACTAATCACTTAATAATCGCCTCCCGCGCCATATTGCCACGCTTCAACTAATCGGTGAAAATAGTATTGCTGCTCCGGCGCTAAATTTTTCACCTGCGGTTCTACGGCTTTCCCCAAAGGCTGCAAACCCGTATAAATTCCTAAATTTACATAATGAACCATCCAATCGAGCAAATTAGCTACTCCAACCTGCGGGATAATTTTCATAACTAATCCGGGATGGCTAATTGCTGTTTTAAACAGAGTTTGTGACAAAGCCGGAAACAGCACGATATCTTGAAGAAAGGGTTTGAGCACCGGTTCTCCCAACTCTTCCATTACCTGAAAGACTGCCGCCAAAAGTTGATTGATTTGATTTGGGTCTATTTTCTGATTCATCGCAGCACTCATCGAACGCTGAAACAACCAGGTGACAGATAGATTCGGCTGGTAGGGTTGCAAAAGTGCGAGGGAATTTTTGTCGAGACTGTCGCTTGTCAAAGCTTCCTCAATTCCTAGAGTCAAGCGTTTGAGGTGGCGCACCATTGCGCCGAAACCGCCGAAGCTGAGGGGAGATTGGCTACCGCTGCTGTCTCCGACTGGGAGTAGGCGATTCCAAGGCGTTTTGAGAGGACTTTGACGATAGCAGGGGAAGAATCCGTAGAGTGCTCTTTGGAATTTTAATTGTTCGAGTTCGACGTTTTGATATTGGGGAAGCAAGCGCAAATACTCTTCAAATAATGTTTCTAAACTGAATCTTTCTGTGTCGGCGTCTATGTAGGTAAATAAGTAGGTGGTGCGGCCGTCTCTGGCTGGAAATGCTTCCCAAAAATATTGGCACTGATTTTGCATTGGGGTGAAGGATGCAAATATATCGCCGGTGTCGTTTTTGGGGTATCCTCGAGCGCAACTGCCGACTACTAAACATACGGCGTCGGGTTTTTTGCCTTGTCTTGCTTGGCGGACAATGGGCGAAAAATGTCCCATTGCGTCTAATAATAATCGGGTTTTAAATAAATTTGTAGCAGGTTGTGTATCGGTGTTGGCCGATTCTACAAGGACTCCATTTGGGTGAATGGTTGCTGTTTTAAATGGTGTATTTTCAAATAGCTTTCCTCCAGCTTGGAGGAATCGCTGTTTCAGGGTTTCTAGGAGGTAAACAGGGTCTATTCCGATGTTGAGTACGTCGCGCACCCAAATGTCTGGGGTGTTGGCAAAGCTGATGCGGGCTGGGTTGTATTCGGTGGCTATGGCTTTTTCTATCTCTGCAACAGATAGCAGATTTAGTTCTAAGAATGCGTCTAATTCTTTGCGAGAAATGTTCCATTCTTGATCGCGGCCTCGCAGGGTGCCGCGTTCTATCAAGGCTACTCGCCAACCCCGCACGGCTAAGGCTGTACCGATTAATATTCCTAGGGTTCCGCCGCCGATAACTATGTCGAAGTCGAGGGTTTCGAGGGGTTGTTGGCTGTGTTTGACTGCTTGGGGTGTTGGTGCGGTGTTTTGTTTGAGGTTTTCCCAGAGTCGATCGACTTTTCTCAGGCCTCCCAGGGCGTCTCCTGGCATTTGGGAGAGGATTTGTTCGGTGAGGGACATCGGGTTTTAGGATTAAACTGTGGTGGATTTTTTATAATTTAGCTTATAAGCTGGTCTGCATTTAAATTTAACTTTTCGGGCGGGCAGGATGCCCACCCCACAAGAGTTTCAAGTGCGATCGCGAACCGAGTTTTTATAATCCTACAGAGAAACCCGGTTTATGGAAAAAAAACCGGGTTTCTACCTCTCGTTGGTAAGTCTAAGGAATTATCTTCAATCAGCCGTGGTTAATTCTTCAACTCGCAGCCGATCGCACAAAATTCGCTCGCACACTATAGCACCCGTATCCGCACTCCTGCAAACTTCTAACTGAGCTTCCGGCAGCGCTTCAAACAAAAAACGTTCCCCCGGAAACACTGTCCGCTCAAAATACCAATTAGGAATATTTGTAATGCGAGCGATTTGCACTTTGCTAGTATTATTAAGATACCAACACAAAATGCGCGTATGACCTTCGGAAATTACCTGATTTAGTGTCAAATTCATTTTTTTAACTTGTTTGTGCAATTGTGCGAACGAGCTGCCACGGCCCTACACTTAATATAGCATATTACCCGTTAAAACCAAATTTTTTATACATTTTTTGGTTAATAATTCATTAATTTCGCCGGGGAAACATCAGCGCCTTCCACGTATTCCCAAGAAGGTGCAAAAGCGGGCATTGCTAAAGTGCAAGATTTCCATCCTCCCCTAACGGGTGCGTTCAACAATTGACAGTGACCAACTGAACCTCTTGCCTGTTGGTAGTGACCGCAAAAATTACACTTGGAAGCCGGATTGCACCCGCGCTCGCTAATTACAAGGCAGGGCTGGTTTTGGGTTTGGTTGCGATCGATAGTTAAAGTGTTCATTAAATTACTTTTTAAATGTTCAGTCTTAAGTATGACGGCTGGAGTGCAGTCGTGGCGTCTATCTCAAGGCTTAGTTCACTTTTAAGATTTGTTTAGGGATCGATAGAAAATATATTGTTTTTGAGACGATCTAGCTAGGGAGCAATTGAATTTTCTTCCATCGCATTGGCTGCCACGGCTTTAGAGCCGATCGCGCTTGCCGGGGGGTATACTTCCTCAGACGCAAGCTAATTATCCTCACCTAACTTGCTGAACAAATCGGCTAAAATTGTATTAGAAAATAAAAAACCTTCGGGATCGCTCAACCTCAAATTGCCCGAAAGCGGCAGTTTCGAGGCCTCGCCTAAAGTTGCGTGAAGCGGAGCTATCCCGTAGGGAATCGCCCTATCCTCTGTCATAATTTCCACAAATCCTTGTCGCCAGTAGGGCTGCAAACAACGCCAAATTTTATCAACCGTTTGCTGACTAAACTTTTCAGTCAGCGCCCTGATGCTAACTCCTTCTGCTAAACGCAAGCCTAGCATCAAGGTTTCTAACAAAACGTCATTTTCTGAAACTGGAAAACTTGGCTCAATTCCTGGGTAAATATCCTGCGGGGTTTCTCCCCCAATTTTAGGAGTACCAGGGGAATTGAGGCCAGAGATCGATCGCACCCACTGATAATATTCTTGAGTTTTGCGAGGCCTTGTCAACCTCCTGCCTTCGACGTAACTCGCCGCCCCCATTCCCAAACCGTAATAAGGGCGATTTTCCCAATAAACGCGGTTGTGGCGGCACTGATAGCCATCGCGAGCGTAATTAGAAATTTCGTAATGTTCGTAGCCAGCGCCGGTCAGAATTTCCCGCGCTAAACGGTACATTCCAGCAGCGGTGTCATCTGCTGGTAGCGGCTGCGCGCCTGCTTCAAAGTAGCGCCCGAAAGCAGTTAAGGGCTCAACAATTAAGTCGTAACTCGACAGGTGAGTCGGGCTAATTTCCACCGCCGATTTCAGGGAAGCTTCCCAGTTTTCTAAAGTTTGGTGCGGCAGTCCCGAAATTAGGTCTAAACTGAAATTGACAATACCAGCCGATCGCACTATTTCCACAGCTTCAAAAATATCAGCGACAGAGTGCGATCGCCCGCAAGCTTGCAGCAATTCATCCTGAAAAGCTTGCACTCCCAAACTAACTCGATTTACTCCCGCCGCTGCATATCCCCGCAACTGTTCTAAAGTAAAAGTACCCGGGTCTATTTCGATAGAAATTTCCGCCTCAGCAGCAATCCCAAATTTGCCGTCGAGAGTCTCTAAAATATTGCTCAACTGACTGACAGAAAGCAGCGAAGGCGTGCCGCCGCCAAAAAAAACTGTTTTCAGAGATGCGCCTAAATTTTTAGTTTGTTGAATTTCTTGACACAGTACGGCAACGTATTGGACAATTGTGCCGGAATTCTCGCCATTTTTGCGATCGCCAACCACAAAAACTGGAAAATCGCAGTAGTAACAGCGGCGCCGACAAAAAGGTACGTGCAGGTAAGCCGAAGTCGGAATGCCGGAATTTGTCAATTGCACACTTTTTTTTAATTCCAATGTTAAATAATCTGTGGGATGGTTCATTACATCTGACGCCGAAAGCGCAACTTCAAATCTAAAGTTTTAATTAAATCATCATGAATAATTATGTATATTATGACATTTTCTTACCAAAAAAGCGCTGCGAACGATGGCGTCGGGCCCTCGCCCGTGCTACGGCTCTTTTAATTTAACCTCGTACCCGTTTCGATCTGCCAAAATTCCCCAACAGCCAGCAGCGCGCTCTATTCGCACCTCGTGCCTGCTGGCGGCGGAGCGCGCTAAATCCCGATCGGCTCCCTGGCACATCCCCCAAAGGGTACAACAGGTAAATATAAGTTTATAAAAATCCCTCAGCAAATATAGCGATATCCGACCAAAGCATGAAAACAAGTATCAGCACCGGAAAGATATAATGTGAATAAATTCATTAACCTAGAACTAATGCTAGACGCAATCATAATAATCTCATTCATAATCGCAGGCGGAGGCATCGGCTATTACGGAGTCGAACTGCTGCCGAGCAATCTGCTGCTGCAAGTTACAAATATACAAGGTTTAAGTTCTGTACTAGGCTCGTTTGGAGCATTAATTGGCTTCGTGATGGGATTAGTGGCTCAAACAACCTATCGGCGCCTAGAAAAACAAGTCCGCGATATGCCTGTTGAGATGCTGCTGACGCGGGCGATCGGCTTAATCATCGGACTGCTAGTAGCGAACTTAATGCTGGCTCCGCTGTTCCTGCTGCCCATACCCCGCGAGTTCGGCTTCATCAAACCTCTAGTCGCAGTCTTAGGTAGCGTCATGTTCGGCTTCACAGGCGTCAGCTTAACAGACACCCACGGCCGCGCTTTCTTGCGCCTGATTAACCCCAAAAGCTTTGACACCGTGTTGCTAACCGAAGGTACTTTCAAACCAGCAACTGCCAAAGTTGTCGATACTAGCTGCATTATTGACGGCAGAATTGAAAACTTGCTAGAAACAGGTTTCCTCGAAGGTCAAATTATCGTGCCGCAATTCGTGCTCCAAGAACTGCAACTCGTAGCTGATTCCGCCAACGATCAAAAGCGAGTGCGCGGGCGCCGAGGCTTAGATGTACTCAACCGCATCAAAGAAACATATCCAGAGCGCATTCAAATTCACTCGGCAGACTACGAAGATATTGCCACAGTCGATGCGAAATTAGTCCGATTTGCTTTAGATATCGACGGCATTTTGCTCACCAACGATTACAACTTATCGAAAGTAGCTGCCGTCCAAAAACTGCCAGTTTTGAATATCAACGATTTGACTCATGCGGTGCGCCCGACTTATTTGCCGGGAGATACGATCGAACTAAAAATTCGCAAAGAAGGCAAAGAACCCTCTCAGGGAATCGGTTACTTGGATGACGGCACAATGGTTGTCGTAGAAGCAGGAAGCAGCTATGTCGGGGGCGAAGCCAGAGTCATAGTCACCAGCGCCCTGCAAACCAGCGCCGGCCGCATGATATTCGCCCGTCCTCAAGAATCCGTTATTGTTTAAAACTGAGTAACAATGGCCAGGGCAATCAGAATCAAATATTGCGATCGCTGTTCCCAATCTGCCCCGACTCTCTACCGCGCCCGGTATGACGAGTCGGGGCAGTGGTTTTTTTTGTGTCTTAAATGTTGGGAATCGGTAAGTAAAAACAATCCTTTTTACTTCTACGGCGGCACTTGGAAAGCTAACAAGAAAAAATAGCAATTACCAGCTTCTTCTTCTTCTTTTCTCTTCCTACCCTTCGGGAACGGCTTCGCCGAACGCGTGCTAGCGCTATCGCGAAGGCGATCGACGGTGCCCGCGCCCACTGCCCCTCTGACCTGCGAGTGGTCTACCTGGGGATCGAATCAAAAAACTACTTTTTTAGAATTGGAAAATTGGCGATTTGGGGGTGAGTGGGCATCAATATGGCGCTCCGCACGATCGCCCGATCGCCAAAATCTCAGTTTTCCACCCAAAATCCGAGTAAATTATCAGCATAATTGCTGATTGACAAATGCAACCCGCGGCTTAACTTGTCACCAATGCCGCAGCCCTATGTCAAAGTCTTTCACAGCAAGCATTCGATCTCGCTGACTCCCCAAAACACCGGCACAGTACAAACGATCGGCTCAACGAAAGAATGATGTTTGCAGACTCTGATTGTTGAGAATAGACACGGGCGATCGCCAAAAAAGGATTGTATCCTTTCACTTCGCACTGTCGTCTGATAATCCTTGCTCAGACAGCATTTCAGGGCGGTTTTCACCCCTTTAGTTCGCCAAAATAACTTAAGGTCAATTTGTGTTTTTTTGGGCGAGTGGATTTGAGCCTCATTTACCCCTATCCAGCGAAATCCCTTTCCCAGAGGGGAATACAGGTCGATTTCAGCCCAGAAACGTTTATTTTTTCTAAATATAATTATTAACAAATTTTTACAATTAAAATGATCTTGGTGAGAAATTAAAGTGCTATTATTTTTTTGAGCTTGTTAAGACTAAGCTGGACTTTCCAAATATCAAGATTGATATCAGTAAAATCCGCTGGTTCAGTGCTGCTATCAATAATTAATTGGATCGCCTTTTCTTAACACTCACACACCAAAGATGCAATAAAAAGATGTTCCAAGTAGGAACAACCAATTCGGTTATTTAGGATCTCGCATCAACAATCAATGTGATATCCTAGAGCTATATCTACAGCATCTGCTCGCACCCCAACTGTCAAATCATCGGTTTCTTCGGTGAACGTGGAAACACCTAATAAAATCAGGGTTTCATCTACACACACATCTTACCGAAAGTAACTAAAGTGGGAAAAATAGTTGTTAATGCTGACGAATGGACCCTCAGTAACGATGGGTTTAAGGCGGCCCCAGATGCTGCAATCTTTGCTAACAATATTGCGAAATGGTTTGCGGGCGATCGCGCGGGCAAATTTCATGCCTACTCAACTAACTTTGGCTTGACCCAATCTGCTTTAGCAGAAACTTTCAAAAATGCAGGTCATACTTGGACAACGGGAACCAATATTTCATTCGATTTGCCCACATTGTTAACCTATGACGGCATTTTTGTCGGTGCAAATGCCGCAAATAATCAAGTCTTAATTGAATATGTCAAAGCGGGCGGGAACGTTTATGTAGTGGCTGGGACAGGGAGCGACGCAAAAGCCGAAGCCGATCGCTGGAATCCTTTCCTCAACGCTTTTGGCTTCAAATTTTTGGGTAAATACAACCGCATTAACGGCAATCAAACCGTAAATAGTTCTCACCCGATTTTTGCTGGTGTCAAAGCACTCTTTCAAAATAACGGTAATTACATTGTAGATATCGATTCCGCCTCTCCAACCAATCAACTGGTTCTTACCCACAGTAGCGGACAAGGGTTGATTGCGACGTTTGATGGAACACCAGGAAAAGTATCCACAACCGATGAGGGTGAATCCCAGGAGTTTGTCGAAAATGAAAAGACGGGGACAGCAACAGGAACCGTAGCGATCGCAGATATCTCCTACAAAGGTAAAGTTAAGCGGACTCAATCTGACGAATATGTTGAGATTGCCAATCAAGGTACAACCGCCGTTGATGTATCGGGATGGAAAATTTCTTCGGGCTTGAGTAAGACACAATCCTTTACGTTCCCCCCCAAAACAACATTAGAAGCAGGTAAGAGTTTCCGAGTTTATACAAATGAAGTTAATTCAGAAACCGGAGGCTTCAGTTTTGGTAGCAGCACGGCTATTTGGAACGATCGGGGAGACGAAGCCAAACTGTTTGATGCCAAAGGAAATCTAGTTTCGACTTTAGCCTATGGCGTAAGTAGTCTTGCCGGGATTAAAACTCAGTTAGGCATACCCCAATTGAGAGTGAAAGTAAGTCCATCGGCGATTAACAAACAAATGGCGGCGGACAGTAAGGTGACGTTTGTCGATGCGTTTCAGCTAGCAATTCGCAGTTTCCTAGAAGATGGCAGCGATGCCGAAAGTCCGTTGAGTCTGATTTTCGACAATATTGAGTTGCCAAAAGAAGGCCGTGAAGCGGCGGCGACAGAAGAGGTGCGTTCTTATCTCAATCGACCCACGTCTACCTTAACGTTGTTAACTCCCAAGAGCCAGTATCAGGCGGAACATGGGGAAACAGTTGACTCTAACTGGATCTTCTTATTACAAATGGAGGAGCTATCCGATCATTTGCACTGGGTAATTATTGACCGTTCGGGTGTTAAAGCGCCTTACAACTACGGATTTAATTAATACCTACTTCACGCAAGAAAAATTTCAATCGATCGTTCAAAGTTCACAATAGGTTGAGAGCAAAAAATTATGACAGACCACAGCAATCAAGTTTCGACAGACGATAGCATGAGCCGTATTCCGGCGATTAAAACTGAGTTAGGCGTTCCTCAATTAACAGTGGAAGTGAGTCCATCGGCGATTAACGAACAGATGGGGAGCGACAGTAAAGTGACGTTTGTCGATGCCCTGCAACTAGCAATTCGCAGTTTTCTAGAAGATGGCAGCGATGCCGAAAGTCCGTTGAGTCTGATTCTTAACAATGTTGAGCTGCCAGAGGGAGTCGATAATGCCGCGACAGAAGAACTGCGTTCTTATCTCAATAAACCCACCTCTACCTTAACGTTGTTAAGTTCCGAGAGCGAGTATCAGGCGGAACACGGGGAAACAGTTGACTCAAACTGGATCTTCTTATTAAAGACGAGGGAATTTAGTCATTTGCACTGGGTAATTATTGACCGTTCGGGTGTTAAAGCGCCTTACAACTACGGATTCGGTTAATACCTATTCACGCAAGAAAACTTTCAGTCGTTCGTTCAAAGTTCCCAATAAGTTGAGAGCAAAAAATAAGGGTGCTACCTAGCTCTCAACGGCACTGAAACGAAAGCAAATTATGGAGGCAAAAACCATCAGAAACTCATTGTATGCAAGCCAATGAGTCAGGCTTTTTTAGTGCTATTGACCTACAACTGACTATAAGTACAACTCATATCTGAATTATGACTGCAACTTCTTACACGTTCCGCGTTCTCGACAGCAACGGGGCATCATTCGGTAGGGGCTGTTTCACCTTTGAAGGCAGCGGCGAACCAAGAATCCAGCACCGACGCGACAAAACCTCAAGCGACGGCCCCATCCTGACGGCGTTTTGGTATGGCGACCCCGTAGTTGGCGCGATCGACATCAGTTCCCTGCTTAACCTTGAGTTTAGCGATGTCGAAGGTTCCCGACAATTTCACTTCAACGCCTGGACGCTGCCCGATTGCAGTTGCGGTCTAGTGACTGGAATCGCCACACCGCAGCAGCCGGGGACAATATCAGCCCACCGGGGCGCGACGGAGGATGCCAGTTGCCGGGGACGGTTGCTGGCGTGGCCGGTGCTGGCTGAGCCGACCGTGGAGACGATCGAAGAAGATAAACTGACCGTACCGCTGGTGGATCTGGTGGTGGTCATTGACTCTAGCGCGTCGATGAAGGATGAGGCGGTTGCCCTCAATACCGCTGTCGCTGGGGCGATCGAGGGTGCCCGCGCCCACTGTCCCTCTGACCTGCGAGTGGTCTACCTGGGGGTGGAAGGCACGTTCCGCGATACCCGATTCGATCGAAGCATTCGCAACTATCTGAGCGGCACCTGCAAGGTGGACGAGTCGCTGCTGCGCGGGCGATCGCGCGGCACGGTGGCTGGCGGTGGCGCTCAGGAAGATGGGGCTCGTGCCATTGAAGACCTCAGCCGCCACTTCGACTGGCGTGCTGGGGCTGGGCGGGCGGTATTTTTCCTGGGGGATGAATCGCTGGACGCAGGCAATCAGGATGCCAAACAGGATCTATTTGATATTGAGGCTGCCAATGCAGCCATCTCGGTGGCGACTGCTGCCAATGTCCGGGTACATACCTATCTGGGTACTTCGTCCGTTAAGGAGAAGGTGAGGAAGGAAATCGAAGCTGAGTATGCCCGTCTGGCCCGCGAGACCGGCGGGCAGTCATTCACGTCCCAGGACGCGCTGCGGGGATTTCAAGAGTTGCTCCAAAATGTGATCTGCGGCAGCAAGCCGGCTCCGCAGACGATCGTCCATCCCTTCGTTTGCGGCCAGTTCTACGTCGCTCCCCAGTAGCGCTCGAGCACCGCAACGATTTGACAGATCCTAACAACTCATAACTTAAAGGAATTTTCTCATGCCCCAAGTCACGAGTTTTGTTTTCCACACGCTCAATGCTGATGGCACTGTCTACGGCACCGGATGCTTCAGCTATGAAGGCCCGCCAAACGGTGTGGACATTCAGTACAACTTTGGCACGTCGGCCGGTGGCACGGCCAACAAGATGCTCTCATTCTGGTACAGCGATCCTGTGACCGGTACCCGCGACATCAGCGCCCTGATCAACTTCAACTGGACTAACGGCTGGCAGGGCGCGCATTACCGTTTTGACTTCAACCTGTGGAATCACCCTTACAACAGCCACGGGCTGACCGCCGGACAGGCTCAGCCGAATCGCTTGGGGCCAATTTCCGGCCACAGGGGGAACGGTAACGTGTCCAACCAAAAGCGCTTGCAATGGCCCGCCCCCGCCCCCGCTACCGTTGCCGGCGGCGGCGCAGGTGCAGCGACTGTCCCGGCCGGCCCTGCCGATGTAACTGAGGTTACTACGATCCCTAAAGTGGATTTGGTGGTGGTGATTGATTCGAGCGTGTCGATGAAAGATGAGGCGACTGCGCTCAGCGAGGCGGTGGGGGCGGCGATCGAGGCCGCTAGAATTAGTTGCCCCTCTGACCTGCGCGTTACCTATCTGGGAATTGAAGGTATTTTCAAGGGTACTCGGTTCGATCGCACGGTAAGGGATTACTTGACCACTACTGCCAAGGTCGCTGAGTCGGCGCTGCGGGGACGCAAGGCTGGTACGGTTGCTGGTGGAGGGGGACAAGAAGACGGTGCTCGCGCCATTGAAGATGTGTCTCTACACTTCAACTGGCGATCGTCGGCTGCTCGTGCTTTGTTCTTCCTAGGAGATGAGTCGCTCGAAGGCGGCAACGAGAACTCGAAGCAGGATGAGGCAGACATCGAAGCTGCCACCCGCGCGATCGGCGTTGCTAAAAAAGCCGGGGTCAAGGCACATACTTATTTTGGAACTTCCGGAGTCAAAGCCAGCGTCAAAAAGGAGATTGAGTCCGAATACGCCCGCGTTTCCAAGGAAACCGGCGGGCAGGCGTTTACCTCTCAGGACGCGATCGGCGGTTTCACCGGTCTGCTGCAGAAGGTGATCTGCGGCAGCAAAAGCATCATTCCTAAGCCTAAGCCCGATCCCAAACCAAACACTCAGCCGTTCTGCTGCTGTCAGGCATTTGTCGAGGGCAAGTAGACGCATCAAGTGCGATCGCTGTTCCCAATCTGCCCCGACTCTCTACCGCGCCCGGTATGACGAGTCGGGGCAGTGGTTTTTTGTGTGTCTTAAATGTTGGGAATCGGTAAGTAGGGCTTGCTGAATATATCGATCGCATATTACGTGGGCTGGGTTAAGAGAGCGTGCGATCGAAAGTAAAGTGCAAG
>NZ_JAUBRP010000058.1:0-43237 GCF_036701935.1 Microcoleus sp. M2_D5
AACTCATCTTAAATGGAGCTAGAGGATATCGATCGCACTTGTTCTTTGCGGGCGATCGATTATTCAGCAAACCCTACATAGTCATAGCAATCGGCAAACCTGCTGCAAAGGCATCCAAAATTTTAATCGCAAAACCCTCGCCCCGAAAGGGTGCTAAAAAAGCATCGGCTGACAAGTATAAATCAGCTAGTTCTGCTTTATTATAAAATTTACGGATTATCATAATTTTTGCCTTGAACTTGCCGAGCTGCTTTTCGATATTGGCGAGATATTCCACTATAACATCTGGATTATTGCCGCCATCTTTGATTATTAACTCAACGTTACAATCATCTTTAAACTCTTCCCAAAAAGCTTGAATTGCCAGATCCTTGCCAAATCTATAGAAATCAAAAGAATTGGTCATGTGCAGAATATACTTTACATCTTTTTGGTTTTTTTGCTGCCTGGGAAAATAGAGCTGCGAGATTAAAGGATTGAAACCTAGAGGCATTACTGATACATTAGCCGCCGGACATCCAGCTTTTATTAAAACGTTTTTAGAATATTGGCTGACGGCTAGTTTGTGGGATGAAGTGTTAACAGCATCGTAAATCCAGTAATCATCATCATCATGGTTTTTGGCAAATTCGTAATTGATAGCAAAAAGTTCTAAGTTGAGATGTCCGTTGAGTTATTTTAAAAAATAAGGTTTCCAATAATGAGACCATTTTATCTGAAATAAATCTGAGGGTATGGTGTTCATCCACTTCGCTAGCAGGTGGTTTTCTTCTGCTGTCGAATTGCGGCTGAGATGAGAGGCTATTGTTGAAGGTTCGACCGAAATAGGAATTCCCATTTGGTGTAAAGTTTTCGCCAGGGATAGGGTAATGTCGGTGAAGGAGTTAAAGTGTTGAAAGGCAACGTTAAAGTGAACCATATTTATTGGTTATTAGTGCTGGGTAATCGCATCTAAGGAATGAGAATTAAATAACTTCCACTCTTGAAAGTGGGATGGGCGTCCCGCCCGTCCACTCATGACGGGCTATAAGAGCCCATCCCACAATAACAATTAAAATTGTAAGTTATTTAATTCGCGATCCTAAGTTGGTATAAATTGTACTTGACAAATGACAGAAAATGCAGGAGCCAGAGGCCCGGCTGCGGTGGAGACTAGATCGGCGATCGACAAGCAGTTAAACTGGGAATGGACTCCCGGCAGGTATCTCTCACTGAGGCACATGGAAAAAGGCTGCGGTGAAATCTACCGCCGACGGAACATTGTTCAACGTGCTATTAAGCGACTCAAGCAATAGAGTCGGAGCGCTATTCGATATGAGAAGCTGCCTGCCAATTATACAGCCACGATCGCGATCGCCTCCATTCTGTTGTGGTTATAGTTTTAAAACACGCCCTATGCCAGAGCACGTGATGGAAATAAATCAACTAGGTGGAACCCCAGCGAGCGTGCTTAGCTGGCTATAAGCATCACACTCAATTTTCCTTCCTTAGTTTACGAGCTGCGCTTGAATGATGCTGTCAAATGTTTTAAAAATTTCCCTCACCATTAGACATCTCCGAAAACACTCAAAGCCTCTGTATAGTTAAGTTCTAGGACGTAAATGTAATCATCGTAAATTAGCTAGTGTGTACGATGAAACCAGACTTTGAGATATTTATTGTTGATAACTATGCCAAAATATTGAGTAAGCTGTGTTAATTTTAATTCGCTCATTTCCCCGCTTTTCCTAATGGTAATATTAAGGCTCCAATTCGCAACCTTACTATTCCACAAATCGTTAAAATTACTTGCTCATATTTTTGGGGGTTTAATCTAAATCTTTCTTGGGCAACTCGAAATATCTTGACCGTTCTAATTCGATGTTCCACAAAAATTCGGCGAGCAGAAAACGCTTTGTTTTGTTCTTTTTGTTCAGTTGTTAATTCTCGGTTTCTGGGTTTTTTAATGGGAGTTGTTATTAAATCTTCTCCAACGTAAGCTTTATCTCCCTTAAATCTTTGTTGTGGGTCAAACTCGGAGCGATATTCCCTAAATATTGTTATATCGCTTTTTGGACCAGGTTCTCCTGCCACAACATCAACGATATCTTTACCATCAGGCATAACAATCATTTGATTTTTAAAGGTATGATTACTCTTCTTGCCTGAAAAATATTTTTCTTGTTCCTCATTATCTCCAGGTCTTTCTCTGACTTGTTCATAGCTGTCTACAATTAACTCATACTCTGTGAGTATTTCTTTAACTACCATCAAGTCAGATTCGTTTTTTTTTACTTGTTCAATTAAACTGGATGGGAGCAATTCTCTCAGTATTGGCAACCAATAATTAAATGTATCATTGGCTGTAGATTCACTTACTCCAAACTGGATGCCCAGAAGTTGAAATGTTGTCATATGCCTCAGATAGACCAAGGTTAAAATTATTTGTTCGGGAAGAGATAGTTTCGGTTTTCGACCTCCTCCACCAGCAATAATTCTCACTTTCTTTGCTTCTAGTAAAGCTTGTTTTTCATGATGTAATCGTTCGGCATTTTGGAGCAATTGTTGTAACTCTTCATAGGCCAGACCAATTAATCGCTGTGTTTCTTTATGATTTTCTTCAATATGATTCAGGATGTCGCTCATCTTTCTGTGTAAAAAAAGGTCTCTTATGTTCTTTTACCACATAATGTTACTATTTTGGAGATGTCTATTATACCTTAATCAAAATGCGATTACCCTGTAATATCTCTGAGTAACTTTTTTCATTCTTTCTATTCTGGGGTCGTTCAAATTAGCAAAATTTTCTAAAAACCTGCCATTTAATATATTCACCACAGGCAATGAATCTGTTTGTTTTGGTTGGTGAATTAAAGTTTGAGTAAAACATTGTGCCATTCATAGCATCCATCAACTACCATAACTACATTTAAATTTATTCGGATTTAACTTTAGCATATTTTGGGTTCCAATTAAGATGCGTTTACCCTGGAGCCTAAAGCCAGGATTAGGCTGCAGTTAAATCTGTCTGCCTATCCTACTTAACTTTTGTGACATTTTCGTAATTTGTCACCAATTGGAAGACCCTGGTAATGAAGATTTGGAGGCAGAGCCTCCAAATTTTTTTCTCCTTTTAATAGAGGATGTGCCTCCTCCAAAAGTCTGCCCAGGCAGAGCCTGGAGACGATTTAAATAGTCACTGGTCATGCGTTAATTGCTACTAACTAATAACTAATTAGCTCTTTTTTACAGCTTCTGGAACACTGCGAACATCGGCAGATACATTGACAGCAAAATCGAACCTACGATACCACCGACGACCACAATCATCAAAGGTTCTAGCATACTGGTAAGTCCTTTTACTGCTTCTTCCACTTCCGTTTCGTAGAAAGCGCCAACTTTCATCAGCATCTTGTCAAGTTCCCCTGTCTCTTCGCCAATTGCCATCATTTGGATAGCCAAAGACGGAAAAACAGCTTGTTCTTGCAAAGCAATACTGATCATGCCACCGCTTTGAATTTCCTGTCTCGCATATTCGATCGCATTAGATATCGCCTGATTCCCCGCCACATCTCGCACAATTTCCAAAGAATTGAGAATCGGCACGCCCGATCGCGTCAGCGACCCAAATATCACGCAAAACCGAGCCACAGCAGATTTTTCTATCAAATCTCCAAAAATAGGCAACTTCATCGCAATCCTATCAATTTGTAGGCGACCTATCGGAGTTTTGTAGTACATATCGAAGGCAATTTTCAGCGCTATAATCACCCCAATAACTGTCACCTGTTTGATGGGAGGCCAAGCCACACAAAAGTCACTAATTGCCAACATCATCAGCGTAAAAGTCGGCAAATCTGCACCAATATCCTTAAAGATTTTAGCGAAAGTTGGTAGCAAAAATATGGTCATTGCGAAAAAAATCACGATCGCGATAGAAAGCACCGTCTTCGGATAAGACATAGCCGAATTAATTTCGGATTCCGTCTTGTGATTTTTTTCCATCATCACAGCCAGACGGTCTAGGGTTTCATCTAGCACCCCCCCGACTTCTCCCGCCGCCACCATACTGATAAACAGTTGGTCAAAAACATCAGGAAACTTAGCCATCGCCTCTGCCAAGTTTATCCCCTCCTGCACGTCAGCATTCATACTCCTGAGCGCTCGCTTCAGTTTAGCATTAGAACACTGCTCGTGCAGCACGGAAAGGCATCTAACGATCGCCACCCCTGCATTAAACATAGCCGCAAACTGACGAGCAAAAATAGCCATATCCTTAACAGTAAGGCTGGTAAGGTTATACTCAATTTGCTCTTGAATCTTACTGAAATCAAAGCCACCTTTCGGTTTTTCGCGGATAACGTTGGTAGCCACAGCTCACCTCTGAAAATTTATTAAAAGTTATGACTCATCAGTCATCAGTCATTAATTCAGCCTGCTAACTCCTGACTAATGACTGCTGATAGAATTAATGAGCTTTTACCGGGGCGCCACCAACAGGTGCCGGGCCGATCAAGCGTTCGAGTTCGTCAGCCTTAGAAGCCTTGCTCATTGCCGCTTCCCAAGTGACTTTACCGCTCTTGTAAAGTTCAGCGAGGGCCATTTCCATCGTCCTCATGCCCAATTTCGCCCCCATTTGAATTTGGGAGTAAATCATGGGAGTTTTGCCCTCCCGGATCAAGTTAGCCATAGCTGGAGTATTGACCATGATTTCCATAGCGCAGCAGCGGCCGCCCCCAATTTTCACAACCAAATTTTGGCTGCAAATTCCCACCAAAGAGTTAGACACCTGGGCGCGAACCTGCGGTTGTTGAATGGGCGGGAACACGTCCAAAATCCGATCGATCGTTGCACCCGCCGAATTAGTGTGGAGCGTTCCCATAACCATGTGACCCGTTTCGGCAGCCGAAATTGCCAGACCGATCGTTTCCAAGTCCCGCATTTCCCCCACCAGAATTACATCAGGATCTTCGCGCAACGCAGCTTTGAGCGCATTAGCAAAGCTCTTAGTATCTTCGCCCTTTTGGCGCTGGTGGAACAAACTCTTGATATTAGGAAACACATATTCGATCGGATCTTCAACTGTTAGAATGTGTTCCGCCCGCGTCCGGTTGACCAGATCCAACAAAGCCGCCATCGTAGTAGTTTTCCCGGAACCCGTTTGTCCCGTCACCAACAGCATACCCCTGGGTCTTTCCGTCATATCCCGCAAAACCTGCGGCACGCCTAAAGCATCTGCATTAGGAATCTTAGAAGCCAGAGCCCGCATACAAGCAGCCCAAGCACCCCGCTCCCGGTAGACATTGACGCGAAACCGAGCCAATCCCCGAACGCCGTAAGCGCAGTCGAGTTCCCACTCCATTTCCAACTGCTTGCGCTGCATATTGTTGAGCATTTGGAAAATCAGGATCTGCACTTCCTCCGCAGACAGAATGTCACCGTATTGAGTCTGAGGAGTTAGTTTCCCGCTGACTCGGAAGAATATAGGCGCGCCCGCTTGGATGTGTATGTCCGAACCCCCTTGCTCTACCAGGGACTCCAGTACGTCTTCAATCATCAGACCCATAGATACCTCTCCTCGATCGAATTGATAGTTATTGACCAATCTAGCTCAGTTAACAGTCAACAGTTAACTGCTGAATCAATCCAAAAATCGCGGCGTCAAGCAGTACGGACAATCCAACATCTCCGGCTTCAATTCCGCCTGACAAGTTTTGCAGGTAAGTCCCTGCTTGCGTTTTGCCTTCAGTTCAGCCTCCAGACCCGAATCTGTAAACGTCACGCGCTCGACTTCTTCAAAAGTAGTCGCGCCTTCCCGCACCAACTGCAAGCTGTAAGCCAACAACGTTTTCATCCCTTCTTCTACTGCTGCTTCCTTAATTTGCTCTGTGGGAGCTCCTTGAGTGATTAGAGTTTGAAGCCGCTCAGTATTTTTCAAGAATTCGTAAACCCCTACCCGTCCTTTGTAGCCTAGGCCGCCGCACTTCCGACAAAGTTGGTCGCTTTCTGCCAGTTCCTTCCTTTCCTCCACCGGTACAGTGTTGGCTTTGTAAACAGTTAGATCAATTTCTTGAGAAGCCGATAGACCGTACTTGCCGAGTTCTGCTGCAGTAGGCTGGTAAGGAATGCAGCATTTGTCGCAAACGCGCCGCATCAGACGCTGAGCCAACACCCCTAACAGAGCAGCCGAAACCATGAAGGGTTCTACGCCCATTTCGTCCAAACGGGCAATCGCCCCGGCCGCGTCGTTCGTGTGCAGCGTCGTCAGTACCAAGTGTCCTGTCAAAGCAGCTTCCAGAGCCGTTTTTGCCGTTTCCTTATCCCGCGTTTCCCCCACCAGCAGCACGTCAGGGTCTTGCCGCAAAAACGCCCGCAGGATGTTGGAAAAAGTCAAGTCTTTTTCCCGAATTACTTGACATTGGGTAATCCCCGGCAAAGCATATTCGATCGGGTCTTCCGCCGTACTGATATTAATCCCCGGATCGTTGCGTTCCGCCAAAATCGAGTAAAGAGAAGTTGACTTGCCCGAACCTGTCGGCCCCGTCACCAAAATCAGTCCGAACGGCCGACTAGCCGTCTCTCGGACTAAAGCCAGAGTTTCCTGGTCCGAGATTAACAAACCCAAGCCCAACTGAGTGCTGGAACTGTCCAAAATCCGCAGCACGATTTTTTCGCCGTACCGGGAAGGCAAGCTGTTGACCCGGAAATCCACCGTGCGTCCCTCAAACACCCGGCGGATGCGCCCGTCTTGAGCTTGTCGGCGTTCGGCAATATCCAGGTTGGCAATAATCTTGAAGCGAGCGGTAATCGATTGGACTACCTGCTTGGGAAACCGGAAATACTCTTGCAGCACCCCGTCTTTCCGCATCCGAATCCGCATGAACTCTTCTTGAGGTTCTACGTGGATGTCAGACACCTTTTCCGACAAAGCTTTCGCCAAAATGATATTGACGGCCTTAATTACGGGAGCCGCCTCAGCATCATCCAAGGTGTTAGCGAGGTCTTCTTGGTCGGTGCTCTCCTCTTCTAGCGAGAGCTCGCCAAAATCTCCCTCCCCTAAATCCATCTTTCTCTGCTTTTCGATTTCAGCTTTTTTAGCTTCCCTCTTAACTTGTTCGTCTTGATAAGCAGAAGTAATGTCCTGGTAGTCGTCTGGCGTAATCACCCGCCGCTGCAAAGCCAAGCCGTGAGGCTGTAAAATCCGCCGCAAATCTTCTATGGCGTTGAGGTTGTCGGGATCTACCATTGCCACTAAAACCGCCGCAGGCTCAGTTTCAGTCTTCGCTACGGGTAAAAACCGACCTTGGTGACAAATGTCGATCGAAATCTTCAACGCATCGAGCATAACTCCGAGTTGCTCGTTAGACATTTCGCTCATCTCCGGGTCAAATGCTTCAACGCCGTAGACTATCTTCCGTTCAAACATCTGCTGCTTCTTGTAAAGTCGCAGCAATTCTGGAGGCAACGGTTGCCCAGTAAGTGCTTCTAATACCTCCGTCAACCGCTTGCCGGAGTTCCGGCTATCAACTAGAGCTTGTTTTACTTGCTCGCCGTTGACGTAACCCGACTGAATCATCTTGGTGATAGCCGGAGTAAATTGACTCACAGAAACTATGGATGTGGAGCGAAGCGGGGATGTGCTAGTCATAAAAAACACTCAATAGGTGGGAAACTCAGTCACAAAAAGTGCTGAGAGGAAAACCAACGTGGGGTTTTAACCCCCGTATTCTTTGCTTATGGATCGGCTATCATTCTCTGGCTCAATCCCTATCTCTCAAGTTTAAGCTCGCAGTCCCCTCTAAGCTTCGTCCACAAATTGACGATACCTGGGAGGGATTTGCGGGTGCTTGCAATCAAATCTTGTTCGTTGAGTGCTAAGTTGCTTATTTACCTGATTAACTTGCGGGATACTCTCGTTATAGCGTCAGGGCACATCACTTGGGGGTTCCCCGTACCGGGAGAGAAAAGCGGGGCGGGGTGTGTCCCCCTCCCCGACTAATTCTATTTTCCCAAATTGTTTGCTCAAATTACAGCGCCCGTGGTGGCGCGGTTAGCTTTACTAAATTAAATATGAGCTATGTTCTGTGATGATAGCTTTTACGAAAGCCTCGATCGCCCTTTTGAAATATATTTTGATTAATTATCTGCCATCGGTCACTGCCCGATCGTCGGCTGCATGAGCCCCAGGGCAAATCTTGAGCAACTCTAGTTTCGGGTCACTAAATATTACTTTGATTCTACCCTGGTGTCCGAACCTTTGTGACGTAAGGTTGACGGTTCAAAAATCTTGGGAAGAGCCAAATTAGATATCAATCGTATTTACAGATGATCGCCTCAGCCAGACCAACTAATCGGGAGCATCTCAATGAAAGCAGCCCAGCTATAAATTCGATTTTTGAGGCTCTCTTGCTGCGAGGCTCTCTTGCTGCGAGGCCGGAGGAAAGAGTCAGAAGGAAGGAGCCAGAAGAAGTGTTTTTACAACTATGAGATGCTCCCAACTAATCTCTCTCGTTTTGCTGGCAAAAATGCCAGACTTCAAGCTACTTCGGCTGTCTCGAATCATAAAAACCACAGCCCAAATTCGGTTCGAGATTAAGAACTTACTATCAGAGTTACACAACCCCACAGCTAACTACTTAGTCACTCCATACAAATTCGTTTTTTTCTCTACTTGCAAAACTCAGCAAATGGTAAAAAAAAGCCAGCGTCAGCTTCATAATAAAACAGCGTGACAAATGATAACTTTAAGTCACTATCCTTTTAAGTCAACCTTGAAACATCAAGCAGCAAAAGTGGAAATAGTTGTATTATACTTAACAGCCGAAGATACTTATAAAAATTGTTGTAAATGCGAGGCGTTAATTAAAAATGAGGAACCAACAAATGTTGAGTTTGCCCTATTGGGGCTATATTATACGTAAATATATAAAGGGGGTTGTGAATATTTGAGGGAAAGCTTTGAGCAATGTCTCCAGGTCTGGCGAGACTTCCTCTTTTCACATTGTGCCATACACAGTAAATTCGAGTCCTCTAGATTTACCGGGTTAACTGTATCTGCTAGAATTGATAGGGTTCTGTCGCGCAGCTTTTATGATTGACGAGGAAAAACAGCAAGATCAAGATCCTAACTCAACAGGGGAAACCACCCCAGAGGGTTCGCCAAGGGCAAGCGAAAATCCGGCGGCATCAGGAAACTCGAACGAATCGGCGGATTGGGAACTCGAACTTGCTCGAGCTTATCAAAGTTCTCAAGGCGATCGCCCGCCAGCAAACGCATCCGGGGATACCATCACCGGCAGTTCCACCAACAGCCCGACTGCAGACGCGGCGGAGCCTTGGAAGAAGGAACTGGCTCAGGCAAACGATGAAAAAGAGGCTTTAAAAACTCAGTTGCAAGCCACATCCGCTCAACTAGAAGAACTGAAAAATCAAAATCTCCGCCTAGCAGCAGATTTTGAGAACTTCCGCAGGCGCACCCAAAAGGAAAAAGAAGAACTAGATTTACAGGCAAGGTGTCTCACGATCAAACCCCTGTTGCCGGTAATTGACAATTTCGAGCGCGCTCGATCGCACATCAAGCCGCAAACCGACGGCGAAATGAACATTCACAAAAGCTACCAAAGCGTTTACAAGCAAATGGTAGATAGCCTCAAGCAAATCGGGGTTTCTCCGATGCGCCCCGAAGGCGAACAGTTTGACCCCAACCTCCACGAAGCTCTGCTGAGCGAGCCAACTGACGAACACGAGGAAGGAACAATTATCCAAGAACTAGAACGCGGCTACATTCTGGGCGATCGCGTCTTGCGGCACGCCAAAGTGAAAGTTGCAGCGGCTGGGCTATCTGTGGTAGCCTCAGATGAAAATCCCGATAGTTCGGAAGGTTAATCGGGATACAAGCTACTGCATTCCTCAAAGTCATTGACCCCCGAATAGAATTCGGGGGTTCCGAGGTGGCAGACTCACCAACTTCTTAATTATTAAAGATGACTAAAAGCAGGTCAGCGCTTTCTCCAAAAATTCTGAAAAATGTTTTTACCCGTCTTTGATATTGCTTGATTGACATCAAGTTTATTTCCTACAAATCTGGTCGGGTGATGCTTGTTTGAACAAGCTGAGTCGTTTTTCCTCCCCCAACCTGTAGTTGGAGGTTTCCAAACATCCCACAAAGTTTTATGAGGCGCTATGGGAAAAATTATTGGAATTGACTTAGGCACAACTAACAGTTGCGTAGCTGTGTTAGAGGGCGGTAAACCCGTCGTGATCGCCAATTCCGAGGGCGGTCGCACAACTCCGAGTATAGTAGGATTTGGCAAAGCGGGCGATCGCTTAGTAGGTCAATTGGCCAAGCGGCAAGCTGTAACTAATGCTGTAAATACTGTCTACAGTATCAAACGATTTATCGGACGGCGGTGGGACGACACGGAAGAAGAACGAGCGCGGACTCCCTATACCTGCATAAAAGGCAAAGACGATACCGTTAACGTCCAAATTCGGAACAAGGTTCACACTCCCCAAGAAATCTCGGCAATGGTACTCCAAAAGCTCAAGCAAGATGCTGAAGCTTATTTGGGACAAACGGTTACACAAGCCGTGATTACAGTGCCAGCCTACTTCACAGACGCCCAGCGGCAAGCTACAAAAGATGCCGGTACGATCGCAGGCCTAGAAGTCCTGCGGATCGTCAAC
Organism: Microcoleus sp. M2_D5; assembly: GCF_036701935.1. Lineage (NCBI taxonomy): Bacteria > Bacillati > Cyanobacteriota > Cyanophyceae > Oscillatoriales > Microcoleaceae > Microcoleus > Microcoleus sp. M2_D5. The sequence goes on from NZ_JAUBRP010000058.1 coordinate 10,666, forward strand.
GAACCGACGGCAGCAGCCCTTTCCTACGGGCTCGACAAGCAAAATATAGAACAGAAAATCTTGGTCTTTGACCTGGGCGGCGGTACTTTCGACGTTTCGATCCTGCAACTGGGAGACGGAATTTTTGAAGTCAACGCCACCTCCGGCAACAACCATCTCGGAGGAGATGACTTTGACGACTGCATAGTCCAGTGGCTGGTAGAAGCTTTCCGCACTCAAGAAGGCAGTGACCTATCACAAGACAAAATGGCCTTGCAGCGCCTCCGAGAAGCTGCGGAAAAAGCAAAAATCGAACTCTCCAACCGCGAATCCACCTCAATCAATTTGCCCTTCATCTCTTCTGACGAGAAAGGGCCGAAGCATTTGGAAATGGAACTCTCCAAAGCTCAGTTTGAAAAACTGGTGGCTCATTTGGTGCAAGCGACGATCGATCCGGTGACTCAAGCCCTCAAAGACGCAAGTTTGACCCCCAAAGACATAGACAGAATTATTTTAGTGGGAGGCTCAACCCGGATTCCGGCAGTTCAAAAGGCAATCAGCAAGTATTTTGGGGGCGTTTCTCCCGATAAATCCGTCAATCCCGACGAAGCTGTAGCCGTAGGCGCGGCAATTCAAGCCGGGGTTTTGGGCGGTGAAGTCAAAGACTTGCTGCTGCTCGACGTGACGCCGCTCTCCCTGGGACTCGAAACCTTGGGCGGGGTGTTTACCAAAGTAATCGAGCGCAATACAACTATTCCCACGAGCCGATCGCAAATGTACAGCACGGCGACAGACGGGCAAACCTCGGTAGAAATTCACGTACTCCAAGGCGAGCGGGCATTGGTTAAAGACAATAAAAGTCTCGGCAAATTCCTGCTCAAAGGCATTCCCCCAGCCCCCCGCGGCGTACCTCAAATCGAAGTTACCTTTGAAATCGATGCCAACGGGATTCTCAAAGTTTCCGCTGAAGACAAGGGAACCGGAAAAGAACAAAGCATCCAAATTTCCAATACAGGGGGATTGAGCGAAACCGAAGTCGAGCGGATGCGGCAAGAAGCCGAACTTTACGCCGACGAGGACATCAAGCGCGCTCTACTCGTCGAACTCAAAAATCAAGCTGACTCCCTCGTCTATAATTGTGGTGTAACTTTAAAAACCAACGCGCAACTGCTGAGTGACGACCTCAAGGCAGAAGCGGAAACAGCCGCAGCAGCCTTGCGGGCAGCGATGACTAACCCCGACATCACAGTCGAGGAACTCACCCCCGCAATCGAATCTTTCAAGCAACTGCTATACTCGCTGGGGACAGCAGTCTACGACCAAGCCCGCAGCGGGGTAGCCCCGTCAGGATCTGTTGTTGAAAGCGAGATGATGTCAGAAGTAGAATCATCAGAACCAGAAGAGGTTAAAGCCGACGACGACAGCATTTTGCTGAAAGAAGAGCTGCTGGTGGCGCCCCAAGCTCCGCCGGAACCAAAGCCGGAACCAAAGCCGGAACCAAAGCCGGAACCAAAGCCGGAGCGACAGTCAAAACGACAGTCAAATCCACAGCCAAGTCCACAGCCAAGTCCACAGTCAAAACAAAAACAGAAGGTTCCCGAACCAGAAGTTGATGATATGAATCCTTTCCTTTAAAACAGAAAAGCTAAAAATTAAAAGTTAAAAATTAACAATGAGAATTTTTGATTTTTAATCTGTAATTTCAGGAAAGGTAGCCCGTTTCTTTTTCGTACACTTTTTGTTATTTACCTCCAGGCAAGCAGCTCTATGGCCGGTGATTACTATGAAATATTAGGCGTTTCTCGCAGCGCAGACAAAGAAGAAATTAAGCGTGCTTACCGCCGCCTAGCTCGCAAGTACCATCCAGATGTCAACAAAGAATCCGGTGCCGAGGAGCGGTTTAAAGAAATTAACCGCGCCTACGAGGTACTATCAGAACCAGAAACCCGCGCCCGTTTCGACCGTTTCGGCGAAGCAGGCGTCAGCGGTGCAGGCGCGCCGGGGTTCCAAGACTTTGGTGACAGCTTTGCCGATATTTTTGAAAGCTTCTTTCAGGGCTTTCAGGGAGGCGTCGGTGGGCCACAACAGCAAGGTCGCAGGCGCAGCGGGCCGGTGCGCGGAGACGATTTGCGCCTCGATTTGCGGCTGGATTTTCGAGAAGCAGTGTTTGGTGGGGAAAAAGAACTCCGCATCAAGCATCTAGAAACCTGCGAAACTTGTACCGGGACGGGCGCCAAACCGGGAACCAGACCACAAACCTGCTCGACTTGTACCGGCAGCGGTCAAGTCCGACGCGCTACCCGCACTCCTTTCGGCAGCTTTACTCAAGTTTCAGTTTGCCCCACTTGCAACGGCACCGGGCAAGTGATTGAGGATAAGTGCGAAACTTGCGGCGGCCGGGGCCAGAAAGAAGTGATGAAAAAGCTGAAAATCACAATTCCGGCTGGGGTTGACAACGGTACTCGCTTGCGGGTTTCCAATGAAGGGGATGCCGGCAAACTGGGCGGGCCGCCCGGGGATCTTTACGTGTTCTTGGCGGTGAATGAAGACCCGCTATTTAAGCGCGACGGGACTAACGTTAGCTCGGAAGTTAAGATTAGTTATTTGCAAGCAATTTTAGGGTGCCGGTTGGAAGTGGAAACCGTAGACGGGCCGACGGAATTGTTGATTCCTAGCGGAACTCAAGCAAATACTGTTTTGACTTTGGAGAAAAAAGGGGTGCCTCGGTTGGGAAATCCAGTCAGTCGCGGCGATCATTTGATTACGGTGTCGATTGACATTCCGACTAAGGTGACGGCTGAGGAACGGGAATTGCTGATGCAGCTTGCTAAGCTGAAGGGCGATCGTACCGGTAAAGGCGGTTTGGAAGGGTTTCTGGGTAATTTGTTTCAGAAATAAGCAATTTTTGACACCAATTGGTGTCAAATTTTCCTGTTTGAGGATTCCCCGGCAATTTGTTTCAACAGCCGTCAAAAATTTGTGGCAATTGCCCACAAAAATGGCAGGTGGGACGGTTCCTGGGCATTCGGTTTCAGCAGCGCTCAAAAAAGTGAGCGCAATTGCGCTCACTTTTTCCAGAAAAAATAATAATCTGTGTCCAATTGGACACAAAATTTCGAGAAAGAATAATAATCTGTGTCCAATTGGACACAAAATTTTAGATTCTCCAGTTTCCAAACAACTTGTTTAAAAAACAAAGGCTTTCAGGATTTGAGATTGCCAAAAACATTATGAATTCAACATCGAAAATTGAAAATCCCAAATCCCCAGATGCCAAAATCGATCTGCGGGGTACTCCATGTCCTCTGAATTTTGTCCGCACTAAATTGCGCTTGGAGCAAATGGCACCGGGTGCTGTTTTGGAAGTGTGGCTGGATGCTGGGGAGCCGATCGAACAAGTACCTGATAGTCTCAAAATGGAAGGCTACCAGATTCTCGAAACCCAATTTGTCGCGGATGAGCCGGATTCGGGTTTTTTTGCAATGAAAGTCCAGCGCCCAGAACACCAGGAAGCAGGATGAGCCTGAATTCGCCCTCGATCGTCGGTACTGTAATTGCTGTTCAGGCTAACTTCTACCAAGTGAGGTTAGATCCCCCAGTCTCGATTGACGGGAAAAATGCTCCCCTCGCAGATTCTCCCACTCTCCTGTGCACTCGCCGCACTCGACTGAAAAAAATTGGCCAACAGGTGATGGTGGGCGATCGCGTGGTGGTAGACGAACCGGACTGGACTGACCGCCGGGGTGCAATTTCTGAAGTCTTCCCCCGCCAAACAGAACTCAACCGCCCGCCTGTAGCTAATGCCGATCGCATTCTCCTGGTTTTTGCCCTCGCCGAACCCGACTTAGACCCCGCATCATTAACTCGGTTTTTAGTCAAGGCAGAATCAACAGGTTTAGAGGTGAGTTTGTGCCTGAACAAATGCGATTTAGTGACGCCCCAGGAGTTGGAACAGTGGCGCGATCGGCTTTCAGGCTGGGGCTACGAACCAATGTTTATTAGCGTCCGCAGCGGTGTAGGAGTTCAGGAAGCCCCCGATAATGATAAAAATGAAATTTCTGCATTGGAACCAGCTTTCCATGACTTAGTGGAGAAAATAGAACTATCTCTGCTGAGTTCTGAGGATAACCCCCAATTGCCAAATTCGGTCAATCCGTTACATCCGTTAAAGCCCGTACATAGCCCGTTGCCGAACTTCCTTCTGCAGCACCTGCAAGGAAAAATAACGGTAATTTGTGGCCCTTCTGGGGTTGGCAAGTCCAGCTTGATCAACCAACTGATCCCGGCCCTGAACCTGCGAGTGAACGCTGTTTCCGGCAAACTCGGCCGCGGGCGCCACACGACTCGCCACGTCGAACTATTTGAACTCCCCGGCGGCGGACTTTTGGCCGATACTCCGGGCTTTAATCAGCCGGCTCTCGAATGCGATCCGTCCGAGTTAGCGGAATATTTCCCAGAAGCGCGCCAGAGGCTGGCTTTGGGTAGCTGCCAGTTTAGCGACTGTTCGCACCGAGACGAGCCTAACTGCGTGGTGCGGGGGGGTTGGGAGCGCTATGAGTATTACTTGCAGTTTCTCGAAGAGGCGATCGTCCGCGAACAAGCTCTGCAAAACTCCAGCAGCGCCGAATCGAGTTTGAAGCAGCAAACCAAGTCGGATGGTACGCAGCATTACGAACCGAAACTGCAAACTAAAAAATATCGCCGCTCTTCCCGCCGCCTTCAACACCAGTCACTCCAAGATATGTGTCAAGACTTAGAGGAATTGTGAGGAAGTCGCGGCCCATCGCCCGCAGGCACTAGAAAACAGTACCAAGACTTACCCACAAACCGGGTTTCCTCAACGAAAATACTTAGTTGCACCCCAAGGTTCCTTCGCAAAATCAGCGTTCTTTACTCGCGAGTGGGTAAGTCCTGAGTACATTAATAGCTAAAATTAAATGGCCTTAGATTTGTTAAAAAAAGTAGAACAGAAGCAAAAGTTAGCGGGTACTGCAGGAGCAAAAATATTGTGAATATTCAAGAACTGTTTCAAAAAGGCGGCCCCACCATGTGGCCCCTGTTGGTGTTATCGATTTTATCTTTGAGTACAATTATCGAGCGCTTGTGGTTTTGGGCGAGCCTCCTGAGCAAAGAAAAGCAGATAGTTAACCGCATTCTGGAAGCCGCTCGCAGCGATTGGGGGGCGGCTAACGAGATGGCCAGACAAGCTAACCGACAGCCGATCGGGCGATTTCTTTCTGCACCTCTGCGGCTCTACAATCCCGAACCAGATTTATTTCGACTCGCACTCGAAGCTGCCGCCGATGAAGAGTTGGCTTCGATGCGCCGCGGCGACAAAATCTTAGAAGCTACGATCGCTCTGGCGCCTTTGCTGGGCTTGCTGGGAACTGTTTTGGGCTTGATTAACTCGCTCAGTTCCATCCGTCTGGGCGACATCGGCACGGCGGCCACGAGTGGCGTGACATCGGGCATTGGCGAATCGCTGATCACGACTGCTACTGGGATGGTAGTAGCAATTTTTACCTTGGTTTTTTATCGGATATTTCAAGCTTTTTTGTTCAACCAGGCAAAAATATTTCGCAAAGCTGGAAATGAACTGGAATTGCTTTACAGGCAATACTGGCCGGCTGCTAATGCTAAGGGTCGAGCACCCGGTGCAGAATACAGCAATTCTTCTTTTGGTGCAGATGGTTTGAACAGGCGTTCTCTCAATTCTCAAGAACTGGGAGAACGGAATCGGGAGCCGAAATTGAAAGGTTCCGATCCGGCAGAAGATTCTCCTTCTAATAATTAAAACTCCTGAAAACTAATGAAGATTAATCTGGATACTCCTGCTGAAGAGGCTCGGATTGAACTGGTGCCTTTAATTGACGTGATATTTTGCATTCTGACGTTTTTTCTCCTGGCGGCTTTGCAATTGACTCGGCAGCAAGCCATTAATGTGGATTTGCCTAAAGCGAAGACTGGACAAACGCAGATGCGAGAGATGCTGATTGTCAGCATTGACGATTTCGGGCAAACTTATATCGACCAATTGCCTGTTAATTACCAACAGCTCGATCGAGTTTTAAAGAGTTTCCAAAGCCAAAATCCTACGGGGTTGATGGTGCTGTACGCTCCTCAAAATGCTAGATATGCCAAAGTTGTGGAGGTTTTAGACAAATTGAGAGAGGTAGGGGGCGATAGAGTTGCCCTGGCAACTCTTCCTAGTTCGGCTTCCTCCCCATTGCCCAATCCCTCGCTTCCCAATTCTGGCATTCCTGCGGCACCTGCGATCGGCAATTCCGGTCAACCCCTGCCGTCTCCTGTGCCTCCGGGGCAGCAGCAGTTCAATCCGAATCAGTTTCAATCTCCTCTCCCGGCTCCGGGGCAGCAGCAGTTCAATCCGAATCAGTTTCAATCCCCTCTCCCGGCTCCTGGGCAGCCTAGCAACTCTGGAACAAATCAGGGTATTCCTCCTGTTTCGCCTGCACCCGCTGCTCCCAATTTCCGACCCGGAATCGGCACTCCACCGCAGGATGGCGGGCCCTCGAATTAGTCAGAAGGAAGAAGGTTCGGCAACGGATGTAACGGATGTAACGGATGTAACGGATGTCAGTCCGATGTCCGTCGGAAGAAGGGAGAAGGAAGAAGGAAGAAGGGAGAAGGGAGAACAGAGAAATAGAAATTTTCCCAATCTCCTCATCTCCCGCTCTCCCGCTCTTGGGCTCTCCTCATCTCCCCCTCTCCTCATCTCCTCATCTGTCAATCTCCCCCTTTCCCCATCTCCTCATCTCCCCCTCTCCCCCTCTTGGGCTCTCCCCCTCGCGGAGAGAATCTCCGCCGGATTTGGTATAAAAGGCTTCAATTATTTTGGTTCGTACTGAGCCTTTTTTCTCTTGACAAGTAGATACACTTGTATATGCCTGCGGAAGGAACTTTTGCAGACATCTCGCCATCTCTATCCCTAAGTAAGTTATTTCTTAGGACAGATGGTAATTTTGTCAAATTATTGTTACCTTTTGTAATATAGACTAAAGCCAGATGGGAAATCGGGCATCCCGAAACCAACGGTCGATCGCTGAAACAACTTACAAATCTGGTTAATCCAGGTGTTCAGTTTTAAGTCACCTTTACTTACAGAGGAGTCAAAGTCATGAGCCAACCAGCAGAATTGTCTTTGGAACAGCAATTTAGCCTGTGTTCCTTCAAAACACAGGTAAGTGACATGAGCCGCGAACAAGCTCAGGAGTTTTTGGTCAAGCTTTACGAGCAAATGATGCTGCGGGAAACCATGTACCGCCATTTTCTGAAACACCACTGGGGTTTAGAACCTAACCCAGGTGTTGAGTAGCAAAGAGTCGCAGTCGGCGACCTCCGTCTCTTACTCACTTCCATCAGGCGGAAAGGAGTTGGGGGTGATGGGGCGTCACTCGAAGGCAGAAACTAGAAGGCATCTGTACAGACGTGAGGAAAATTTGACAATTCCTTTGTGGATTTCACTGAATGTGGAAGTCGAGGTCAGCAGTTTGTCGATCGACACCACTGGAGAGTACAAAGATAATTTATCGCGTCTCAACTCGAAAATTGGACAACTATTAATAAAAAGTGTTAATTTTTTAACCACTTAAAATTTTTAACAAATTCAATATATTTGTGTTTATTTGCAGCGGATGAGGTTTGACAACAATGGCGCTAGTCGGACATCTGAGCGCGACCTCCGACTAGCAAAACCTTCAGTTTTCACATCACAATGCCTAGAACTGGCAACTGTGGACTTTAGAAAGAGTTATTCCGGCTGACGTTCCAGAGTCGCCTCCATTGTACTTGTCAAGTAATGACCAGACATAATGCCGCTAGATTGGTAGTAGCGGTTCTCATCAACCCGGTGAAGGGTATCAAAACCCGTCCGCCGCTGGCGTTCGTCTCCCAATACCCAATAACGCTGGACGATCGACTGGGGAGCAATCCAACCTTCGCCCTCGACGCGGGCGAGTTCGCTGTGTTGGAGTACAAAAGTATACTGCCGTTCATCGCTGTTGAGGTGTCCTCGGTACTGCAAAATAATCTCTTCGCGATCGCCTCCAGGAAATACGAGCTTTGTCACCATACTGAACCAATCTGTTCGGTTCCAGCTCACTAAAGTTTTGCCTTTAACCGTAATTGGTACGCCATTGCGCTCAATCCAGCTTCCTTCGAGCGTCCATTGGCCAGATTCCATTAAAAACGTGTGAGCCACAGTGCTGTTCCTATGCTTTTCCTGCTGGCTACAATGCTGGTGCAACAACGCACAGCCGTTGTCCCTCAGACTCTATGCTATCACGCCCAACTGTGCCAACAAGAGTTAATTTCTCCTAAAAGTACCGATGTCCGGGCACCAGTAACTTGAGGCAGATTGCCGGGAATGCCCCGAACCCGCCATGCGGCTAAAACCGCGAAAGCGATCGCCTCTTTAAAATCTACATTCAAGCCTGCCTCAGAAGTAGTCAACACTTGCACTGGATGCAATTGAGATTGCAATCGGCGTTTTAAGTAGAGATTGTGGCTGCCGCCCCCGCATAGTAAGACTCGATCGGGCATAGCCGGTAAAAAAGTTTGGTAACTGTGAACGATCGAGGCAACAGTCAGTTCTGTCAGAGTAGCCAGCACGTCAGCAGGACTGAGGTTGTAACCTTGGGCCCCGACCAAACACCTGTCAAAATAGTCTACACCAAATAACTCTCGCCCCGTTGATTTCGGCGGTGCTTGGCGGAAGAACTCTGATGCGAGCCAATCCTCGACTAAAGCTTGACAGGGAGTTCCCGATGCCGCCCAAGCTCCACCTTCGTCGATCGTCTTAGTGCCACCTGAGAAGTGCTGTACTGCCAAATCTAACAGCGAATTCGCCGGGCCTGTATCCCAGCCCGATATGCCCTCCCCAAGACTGAAAATCTCAGACTCGTCATGGTTTCCCCCTTTTCCCCTGGCCGGAAGATAGGTAACATTGCCAATTCCACCCAAATTTTGGATGCAGAGGCTGAGGTTGGGGTCCGCCAGCAGGCAGGCATCAACTATTGGCACTAAGGGTGCTCCTTGACCCCCGGCAGCAATGTCTGCCGATCGAAAGTTGCTCACAGTTGTAATGCCTGTCAATTGGGCAATTACCGCGCCCCGCCCCAGTTGCAAGCTGTAGCCCATTAACGCACCGGCGCTGTCTTTCTGGGCTTGCCCAGCAGGTCGGTGGTAGACGGTTTGACCGTGAGAGCCGATTAATTCTGCATTATCATATTCTGCTTGAATTGTCAAGGCTGCCGTGGCAAATTCTTGGGCTATGGCATCATCTAATTCTGCTAGTTCAGCCATTGACAAAGCTGAGCCGCTGCAAACTGAGAGAATTTGCGATCGCAAATTAGCAGGATAAGGGAAAGTCTTGCCGGCCACTAATTCCACTTTCAAGTCTGTGTGGGAACCGACGACATCCACCAAAGCAGCATCAATGCCATCCACCGACGTGCCGCTGATCAAACCGATAACGCGGGTCATTCTATTTTAGATTTTAGATTTTAGATTTTAGATTGTTCAATTTTTCGATTTTTCGATTTTAGATGGTCGGGTGCGATCGGGCGATGAATATTATTTGAGGTCGATCGTCACGATCACCACAGTAATATTATCGCGTCCCCCTTTATCCTTAGCTGCTTGAATTAAAGCATTTGCAGCGCCCTCGCAGGCGCGAATCGACTTCAAAGGCGAAGCTATCAAAGGATCGGAAAGTTCTTCAGTCAAGCCATCGCTGCAGAGCAGCAAGCGATCCCCAGGCTGCACGTCCACCGGCAAAATATCTATCTCCCGCAAATCATCGCGGCCCAAACACTGCGACAAAACGTGACGCCAAGGATGAGTGCGAGCCTGGTCAGGAGTTAGGGCCTTTCTTTTCACAGCCTGAGCCACCCAAGTCTGGTCTTCAGTAATCTGTTCCAAGCGAGAGCCGTGCAGTCGGTACAAGCGAGAGTCCCCGATATTAGCGCACCAGGGTCTGCCCTCATCCCTAAACATGAGAACCACAGCCGTAGTTCCCATATCAGCACGCTCCGGGTGGTCGAGCTGATCCGTCAAAATTGCTTGATTGGCAATTAAAAAAGCCTTTTCCAACAACAGCGGAGAATCCTCTGGCCCTTCCCAATGTTCGAGCAAATAAGATTGAATCGCCTGAGTCGCAATCCGGCTGGCTTCTTGACCTCCGGCGTGTCCTCCCATTCCATCGGCCACTATGAAAAATCGCCCGTCAGAGTCTATGTAGTACGAATCCTGATTTACGGAACGAACTAGCCCTGTGTCTGTCTTGCCTGCGAAAGAGCGTTTCATAGATTGGGTGATTGGACTCATCGAACTTGAAAGCTTGATTTAATGGGGTGCGATTTTTTATTCCAAAACTTAAATCCCGAACAAACTTGAAATTTTGCAGCCCGCGATCGCGAGTTTTGGAAAAATTGCACTACCTTGACCTTATATTGTAGATCGTATGATGGTAATCCCATCTTAAAATTTCGGTAAGTAAATCCAGTAAATTCAGCAATACCTGCAAAAAAAAACTGGATTTACACCCAAAATCCGAGGTTGGGCTGGCGAGAAATCTAGGCAGCAACAGGGTTTTTAGCCTCAAAGGGCGTAAGTGTCGTAAATTTCAGCAATCTGTGGTCAGCCAGCCAAAACTTAACATTCGAGGTCAACTTTTGGCTGGCGAGAAATCTCAAACCTGAAATTTCCGATCCCAAATTGCAAAATTACGACATCCGATCCAAGCGATCGATCCGCTTGAACAAACGCAGCATAGCAAACCCTGCACCCGCCGCCAGCACTGCCACAGCGACAGCCGGCCAGACTTGATTGCTGACAAACAAAATTGTCGCCGACAAAGTAAAAGCACTCATCAGCAAAGCATAATTCGTGCCCATTTGAGCGCTGCTCATGCGACGGAGCAAGCGTTCAGTTTCGGCAGAACGGACGCGAATCCGCAAATCTCCCTGTTCGAGTTTATCAATAGTCTCCTCAATCCGGCGGGGCAAACCCAAAGCACTCGAACTCACCTGAGCCGCCTGACGGCCGATTTCGTTAAAAATGCTGCTACTTGTATCATGGCCATTTCCATTAGTCATAAGCTGCATGGCAAAAGGTTGTGCCACCTCCATAAAATTGAACTCGGGATCTAAACCTCGGCCCACCCCTTCGATGGTGGAAAAAGCTCGCATTACAAAAGTAAAAGTAGCTGGGAAGCGAAAAGGTTGATTGTAGGCAATATCGTAAAGGTCGTCGGTAATCGCGCTCACAGACTGAGTTTCAAAAGGCTTGTCCATGAAGTTATCCAGCATATACTGGATGCTGCGGCGCACCGGACTCATATCACCCGTAGGCACCAAAGCTCCCAAATTGATGAGAGAATCCATAATCCGCTGTCCATCCTTGGAAGCAATGCCGTAGAGCGTCTCCATCAGCCCTTCGCGGACATTCGACTGGATTTGACCCATCATGCCAAAATCGTAGAAAATCAGACAACCGTCAGCACTAACAGCGATGTTGCCGGGGTGTGGGTCAGCGTGGAAAAAGCCGTCGTTGAGCAACTGCCGCAAATAAGCTTTTGCGCCCAACTGAGCAATTAATTTACGATCGATACCGGCCGCTTCCAAAGCTTCGTAGTGGCTGATTTTAATCCCTGGCAGGTATTCCAAAGTCAGCACTCGTGGAGCCGCGTACCGCCAATAAACCCTCGGCACCCGCACCCAGTCACAGTTGCTAAAATTGCGGCGAAAAGTATCAGCATTGCGGCCTTCATGGAGATAGTCAATTTCCAGCCACAGAATGCGACAGCATTCCTCATAAATCCCCATCCAATCGCGGCCGCGGCCCCACTTAGGATGGTTTTGAAAGTAACGGGCAATTCCCTTAAGAATTTGCAAATCGATCTCGAACAGCTTCCGCAGTCCCGGCCGCTGCACTTTGACGACGACTTCCGGGCCCGAATGCAGTTGAGCTTTGTGTACCTGACCCAGACTGGCAGCGGCCAGGGGCACCGGGTCAAAGCTGCGGTAGAGTTCTTGAACTGTCTTGCCCAAATCTTGCTCGACAATTACCTCTAACTGCTCGTAGCTGAAAGCAGGAACTTTATCTTGCAGCTTAGAAAGTTCCTCGACAAACTCTGCTGGGAACAAGTCGGCGCGGGTGGAAAATAACTGCCCGACTTTAATGAAAGTTGGCCCCAAATCCAAGAGTGTTTCTCGAACCCAGATAGCTTGAAAGCGCCGTCTGGCAACTTTCTTTTCTTCAGTCACGCCTCCCCAGTAGCTCCAATTTTTGCTGTCGAGCCAGAGGGAAGCCAGCCAGAGCAAAACAAAGGCCCAAATGTCGAAGAAGCGCCGCTTCCGGGAGTATTTTTCGCGATTCCAGCGATAAGCTTTACTTTTGTAGGATTTACTAGCAGTTTTTTGCTCATCGGCTTCGCCAGCGAGCTTGGGGGAGCGCTGGCGATTAACAGAGTCATCAAGGAGAGCAGACACTTGGGTTCCCAAATTGCTTATTTTATGTTGTTGCTTTGATTGAAAGTAGGAGCGCAGGAGCGCAAAGCAGTGCGCTCACGTAGTAAATAATAGTTGTGGTCGAATCGATCGCTAGGGCAAAGTGCTGCGGTAGCGCTGCAATTCCGATCGCACCAGAGCCACTTCGGCGCGCAGCTCGTCAATAGTCGCTTGCAAATCAGCGGGATGGATGTCTTGAATGGTGGTGGTGCGATCAGTGCCAGTTCTGGTCTGCATCGCCTCCTGCGAAGCTCTATTTGCCCGTTCCACAACTCGATCGGTGAACTGTCGCAGGCGTTCTCTTTGTTCTGCGTCAAATTTGCCGAGTTCAGAGAAAGCGTTGGTTGCTGCGCTTTCTAATTGCTCGTACAGTGCTTCGGCAAGTGCTCTGCCTACAAAAAAAGCATGAACTGGGGGTTTACTCATAAAAAATCTCTGTGCGCTTCCGCAACAAATTATAACTTGCTTGTTCCCGATGATGCTTGCTCCCAAAGGAAGGAATTTTGGGGGAATTGACACTCCCACCCCGAGTGTCGGAAATGGGATTGTTGAGAGTTAGAACAGTCTAACGCGCCGCGGCTTAGCCCAAAAGCCTCGCTTGCACTGGCTCGAATTCGAGGTTGGGGTTGCTTTGTAGCAAAATGTTTGCAGCTTGGCAGTATTAATCCGCGACCTCACACTACCTCAGCGCCGCGCACATATTCTAACATAATTTAAATCAAAATAGAACACAGTCATGCTTTTTTTTTATGGCATATGGATGGCAGAGGGAATAGGAAATATGCCATAAACTTAGACGGCGACTGTTGGAATTTTTAGATGCGACGGAAGTTTTTGGAAGATAGTCATTGGCTAGGTATGGCTTTATTATCTCAACTACCGATCGCCTATTTGCTGACTCATAAAACCAAGTGTTTGTCCGCACTTTTAAGGAACAAAAACCATACTAATTTGTCGCAGGTTCGGGAAAAGGCACTGCGGGATCTGCCACAGGGGGGGGTGAATCAGGTGCGATCGAACTATCTGAATTGTTGCCACTGCTGCTTGGTATCGCAGGCTCGGGCGATCGCTCGATCGGCGACGCTATTACTGGCGACGGGGATGCCGACGGCGGCAGGGTTTCAGCGCTAGCACTCCCAGGGGCAGGCGGGGCGGGTGCGGCGGGCGGTTCTGGCGGCAGGGGCGCCACTTCCGGTACCGGTGCGGCTTCTGGTTGGGGATCTGGCTCGATTTCGGTTTGAGGCTCTGGAATGGGGGACTCAGAAGACTCCTCTGCGGGTTCGGGCGTCGGGGAGGGTTCCGGTTCGGCTTCGGCCTCTGGGGCGGGAGTTTCCTGGCTTGGAGACTCAGAAGGTTCGGCGCTAGTTTCTGAGGGCTCGATCTGTTCGGGAATGTTGCTGGTGTCTAAGGGGGGTTTGGGACGCTTGTTGAGTTCGATCGGGTAGAGAGGGCTGCTTTCGACAGACGGCTGCCCGAACATCGGCCCTGACAAATCGCGGGATTTGAGCAAATCTTCGAGAGATGGGAAGGATTCACTTTTGGGCCCATTGCTGAGACTGGTGCTGTTGTAGTGCGATGCTAGGTCAAAACCCATCCAGCCTGCAATTGCAGCCGTTACGACAAACGCCAGAAAAGTCAACTGCGGCGGGGGAGGTGCGGGCAATCTTAGACTTTGCTTGCCTTTTCTTTTTACTGATACTCGCTCTGTTTCTTGCAGCATGGTGAGCCAATTTTCCACTGTCTGAGGGCGGTTGTGGGGGTCGATTTCGAGTCCCTGAAGGATGGCTCGCTCGATTCCCGGGCTGAGGTTGGGCTGAAATTGCCGCAACTCAGTCAGGGGAATGCGATCGCGCAGGGGTGCTGCTACGGGCGCTACACCAGAGAGCAAGTAGTAGAGGGTGGCGGCGATCGCGTAGATGTCTGTGGCCGGTGTACATTTACCGTCATGGAGGTATTGTTCGATCGGCGCGTACCCGGGGGAGAGCAAGTTGGTGTGGGTTTGTTTGGTGCCGGCGGTAAAGCCGCGGGCAATTCCGAAATCTATTAACATTACTACGTGAGAATCGGCTCGCCGGATAATATTTTCTGGCTTGATATCTCCGTGCAGCAATCCGCTGTGGTGAACTGTAATTAAGGCTGAGGCTATTTGCCGAATATAGTGCAGCGCCTGGGCTTCTGGGAGCGGCCCATCGGTTTCGACTATTTGGGCGAGAGTTTGGCCCGGAATGTAGTCCATTGCAATAAAAGACTGTCCGGCTTCTTCAAAAAAGTCGATTACCCTGACTATGTTGGAATGCTGACACCGCGATCGGTGTTGGGCTTCGGCAATAAACTGCTGCTGAAATTGGGCAGATTCTGGGTGTTGGCGCAGACTTTCGTTGAGGGTTTTGAGTACGACGGTTTGGTTTAAATGGGTGTGGATAGCTCGGTAAGTGATGCCGAACCCTCCTATCCCTAAAGTCGCGTTAATTTTGTATTTGCCCTGTTGCAGGACTGTTGCTGGCGCTAAGTTCATCTTCAGTTGATGCCGTTTCCCAAACTATGCTACCGCTTTTGGGTTATTTCGCAGAGTTAGGGGTGAGGTTCGAGCGATCGGCGCCCTAGTTTGAGCTTTAGCTCTGCTATATCTTTAATCTTGGCATCCCCACGTCATTTTATAGACCAGATTAGCTTTTTGGCTCTGATGAAGTTCAGGCGAGCGGCATAAAATAACAAAGCAGGCTTCGTATCGGGCTTCATCTTGAGACTGCAAATGCCTCAAACCTTTTAAATAAAAAGGCTGTAAGCATTATCCAGACATTTGTCGCCCACAGCCATCAATGCTTCAATCGCTGTTCGCCTTACACAGCAAGGCCTGGAGGCAAGCTCAAGTTCCCTCCTTCGGAAAACTTGAGCTTAAGTTGTCACCAATGGGGTTTTCCTAGTAACGAGAAGCGATCGATTAGCAATTAGCAAATTAGTAATTACTTTTTCTTTGGTTTGAAAATGTCTGTTAAACAATCACATTACGAGACTTTACTAGCAGAGTACAGCGAATCTTCTGCCGCGATCGCCCTGCTGAAAAAATATCGGGTTTACATGGAAATGATTCCGAGTATCCGCCGCGCCCATGAGAGTTTGATCGCAATTCCTTTGCCAATTGCGCGCTTGCGGGACGGGGTTTCTTATGCCGGAAGCAGCGGCACTAGCATATCGCCCGGACAGGCAGTTTGTTTGCCCTGCGATTTGGCGATTTTGATGTGCGATCCTGAATGGAAAGTTAAAATTGGAGTGGAAATTTTGATTTTCATTCATCGTCCGGGCGAAGAGTTTTCTGAGTTGCTCGGCCGCTGGCGGCAGTCTCAGGTTTGGCTGGATAAAGGTTACGAATGGGTGATGCCGCACCGCTACAGACATATTTACAGCGATGAAGCTGAGGCTGTTCATCCGCTATTTGTTTTGTTTGAGGAAACGCCGGAACTGATTCAACGGGGTTTGATGGCGGCTGGTTTGCCGTTTGTGATAGAAAGTTTCGACTCCTCGATTGAGGAAGTAGAGGAGGAAGAGTTTCTGGGTAGCGGGGAACTGGGAAGTATTGGTGAAGAGAGTTTGGATTTGTAGGGTGGGTGCGATCGCATATAGCAATTCTAGTTCTTGAAGTAAACTAATTTTTTTTTCAACGAACCGCAGAGGGCGCAGAGGGCGCAGAGAAAGAGAAAAGAGAGAAATATTGATGTTTGCGAATCTCGAATCTGGTTGTTATTTGCAAATATTCAAAAATATTTTGGGTGGGTAAAGGAATGTTTATGCTCCCCGCAGATTCATGGAGTAAATCTAAAATCTAAAATCTAAAATCTAAAATCGAATGACCCCTCTAGCTGGGTCGGAAATTTTAGCTTTCATGCTGGTTGCGTCGCCTCATGTAAGCTGTTCGGCATTTAAAGGACTTGCGTAAGGTGCGTCAGCATCTAAGGTTTTCCGTTTCTGCGTAAGGGTTCGCGAATGACGCACCCTACTAGCCTCGTTACTGGTTTAAATGCTCCACAGCTTAAAGGTGTGGCTTGATATTTTTCCCTCCAGCATGATATCATCAGGCTGCTCTATTTGGTTTGTTAATTTAGATGGGTTGTTAATAGAGAATTTACTAAATGAACCGCAGAGAACGCAGAGACCACAGAGGGGAGAGAAAGAGCAAATTATAATTTATTGATATGAGTATAATTTTCTATTAAACTGGAGCTATTGAAATGAGATTGTTAAAACCCTGGCGTTTAGTTTTATTAGGTCTAGTTTTTGGGATGGCTGTAATTTTATCAAATTGCGGCACTCCTTCAAACACGGTTAGCAATAATTCTTCAACTCCGACAACTCCTGCTCCGGTTCCGGCTGGGGCTTTAGTTTACGGTGCTGGTGGGCCGCCGGTCAATCTGGAACCGGGAAATATTACTGATGGCAATTCGGTGATTGTTATCGACCAAATTTACAATCGCTTGACTGATTTTAAACCGGGAACTGTGGAACTTGAGCCGAGTCTCGCTACTGAATGGTCAAGTTCTACAGATGGCAAAACTTGGACTTTTAAGTTGCGTTCGGGGGTAAAGTTTCACGACGGCACGGATTTTGATGCGGAAGCTGTTAAGTTTAATGTGGAGCGCTGGTGGGATGCGAAAAATCCTAACGGTTTTCGAGAGGCGGGCAAGAATTATCCGATTTGGAAAAATTTTTTTGGCGGGTTTAAGGGAGAAAAAGATTCTTTAGTAAAAGATGTGGCAGTTGTTGATAAGTCTACAATTAAATTTGTTTTGAATCGACCTTTTGCGGCTTTTCCGTCGGCGATTGGGTCTGGTTATTTCGGGATGGCGAGTCCGGCGGCGGTGAAAAAAGCGGGTGCTAAATACGGCACTCCGGGGGCGCTGGCGGTGGGGACTGGGCCTTTTGTGTTTAAGGAATGGCGATCGGGCGATCGCATTATCTTAGCAAAAAATCCGAATTATTGGAAAACTGGTACGCCAAAAGTCAATCAATTGGTAATTCGTTTTGTTGACGATCCGGCGGCGAGATTGGCTCAATTGAGAGCAGGACAACTTGATTTTACTGTGGATTTGACGCCGGATCAATTGCAAGAAGTTCAAGGAGATCCTAATTTAGAAGCTGTTGTGCGACCTTCTTTTAATGTCGGTTATTTAGCCTTAAATCAGAGTTACGAACCTTTATCAAAACCAGAAGTCAGGCGGGCGATCGCTCAAACAATTAACAAGCCAGCAATAGTCAAATCTTTCTGGGGAGAACTCGGAAAACACGACTCGGAATTTATCCCGCCTGCGCTGGATTGGGCGGCGTCCGATCGAGTGAAAGATTATGAATTTAACCCGCAGCAAGCTAAAGCATTGCTGGCGAAAGCCGGTTATCCGAACGGTTTTGATTTGGATTTGTGGTATATGCCCGTTAGCCGTCCCTATTTTCCCACGCCGAAGCCGATCGCTGAGGCTTTTGCGGCGGATTTGAGCGCGATCGGGATTCGGGTAAAATTGCTGACGAAGGATTGGTCTGCTTATTTAGCCGATCGGCTTAAACCTCCCGGCTTTCAAGCTTTTATGTTGGGTTGGACGGGCGATTATGGCGATCCAGACAATTTTTATTATCCTCACTTCGGGCCGGGTTCGACGGGGGATTTGGGAAATTGGAAAAATCCGAAAGTTCTGGAACTTTTGGATCGGGGGAGGGCGAGTGGGGATAAAGCAGCTAGGGCGAAAATTTATGCGGAAGTTAGCCAGATTTTGCACGGGGAAGCTGTACGTTTGCCGATCGTACATTCGCAGCCGCTTTTAGGGAAACGCAAGAATATTCAAGGTTGGATTCCGAGTCCTTTGGGATCTGAGTCTTTTGAGGATGTTAGTAAGTCTTGAAAAAGGCTGATCTTCCCTGGATATAGTTGTGTAGGGGCGGGTTTTACCAACAATAATTGCCCAAAACCGACCATCTCAAAAACCCGCCCTCTTCTACTCCTGGTTCCCTAAGAAAGAAAGGGCGGGTTTATATATATTTTTAGTCATTTCAAGTATTTATCGTAAAACCCGCCCCTACCAATCATATAATAATATGTGCAAATGCCGCCAAAATCGAGCTATAGCGGTTCTCAGAAAGATGAGGTATGAATGACAGCTTATATAACCACTGAAACGTATAGGACCGGGGCCCAACTACGTACCTCATCTTTTTGAGAAAGGCTATAATTAAATATCTATTAAAAATATGATTCAATATATTTTTAAACGTTTGCTGGGACTATTCCCAGTCCTTTTCGGAATCACTCTGCTAGTATTTATATTTTTGCATTTGATACCGGGAGACCCAGCTACAGTGCTTTTGGGAGAACGGGGAACTCCCGAACAGGTAGAAGTTTTGAGAGCAAAATTGGGTCTGAATCAGCCTTTACCTTTGCAATATTTGGCTTTTTTATGGAGTTTGCTGCACTTGGATTTGGGAAATAGTATTATTAGCGGTATCCCGATAATTGATGAAATTACAAGTCGCTGGCCTGCTACTTTTGAACTGTCTGTGGTGGCGATGTTGGTGGCACTTGTTATCGGAATTCCGGCGGGGATTTTGGCTGCTGTTCGGAAAAATAGCTGGCTGGACAATCTCGCGATGAGTGGTTCTTTGGTTGGCGTATCTTTGCCGGTGTATTGGTTGGGATTGATGTTGATTTATTTGTTTGCTGTTTATCTGAAATGGCTGCCTCCTAGCGGCCGGATTAGTGTAGATTTGGGGTTGGGTTTTAAGTCGATTACGGGTGTTTATGTTTTGGATGCTTTGCTGAGGTGGGATTTGGTGGCTTTTCGGGATGCGGTCGCCCATTTAATCCTTCCAGCTTTGACTTTAGGAACTATTCCTCTGGCTATTATAGCTCGCATCACTCGTTCTGCGATGCTGGAAGTGCTTTCTCAAGATTACATCCGCACTGCGAGGGCGAAGGGATTGCCGGAATATTGGGTGATTTTGAAACACGCTTTGAAAAATGCGTTTTTGCCGATCGTCACAACTATCGGTTTGCAGTTCGGCAGTCTTTTAGGCGGCGCTATTCTGACTGAAACGATTTTCTCGTGGCCGGGAATTGGTTCTTGGATTTATACGGGTATTCTGACGCGGGATTACCCAATTGTCCAAGGAGGAGTAATTTTTGTGGCTGTAAGTTTTGTACTGATTAATCTGGCGGTTGATATTTCCTATGCTTTTTTAGATCCGAGAATTCAGTACCGTTAATCAAAAGGAAATTAGACACGAAATGCTTGTTTAACATCCGGCAGCAGCAGGTAGTAAATGCTAGCCACTGCAAAACCCAGAGTTAAAAAATTGACTGCTGTACCGCCGCTGCCCAACATTTTGGCAATTTGCGCGAGGGTGGCGATGATATGGACAATTAACGTTCCCGTCCAAGCCCAATTTTTGAGTTGAAACAAACCCCAAGTTAAGAGTAAGGAGAGGAGGCCTAAAATAAAACTGATTCCCGCAAAAATTGCAATGAAGCCGCCGATTACAGTGCCAACTTTCGCCCCGCCGAAAGCGGCACCGAGACCGCCAAAAATGCCAGCAAAAAGTAAGATGAACAAGCCGTCAAGGAGGCTGAAGACGCCGCTAATTAGCTGCAAGATTGCCAGAACTGTAACGCTTTGAGGACGATTCATTGTTTTTATTTTCCATTTTTAACGGATTTGAAAAATATTTTAACCTGTTGCGGGCACAGGGCGGATATGTATTCAGGACTTACGCACCGCTACCCGTGAAACCGGGTTTATGAGAATAAGTCTGTCCATACTCTGCCGTTGCGAGATTCGGACTGGCAGATCCCGCTGCGACGATCGCTAACACGAGCCCGCAATCACCTAGTGACGGTCGATCGCCCCCTGCCAGATCCGCCTTTGTTGCTGGTGAGAAGCGCTCTCCTAGATGCCAAAAATAATATTATCTGCTAAAATATATTTTGATTGACCAGCAGCTAGGAGCGATTTTGTTGAGATCCACCTCTTTTGGCTGAAAAAACTTAACATTTTTTAATAACTTGCAAAAATTAGCTATAATTGTTTACAGGTGCTGGTTGGGGAACTTTTGATAAATCACCCGATCGGATGAGTCTGAAAGACGATGCCACGCATCAGCAAAAATTTTACCTTTAAGGTAATCCTGAGATTAAATTAGGTGAGTCGGTATGATCGTTAGCCCTAAAAAGGAAACTGCTCAGGTCAAGGTGGAAGATACTCAGACTGTAGACACCAATCAGACTGTAGACACCAAGGCCGCAGAGACCAAAATTGCAGATAAAAAAACCGCCCAAAAGCAGTCTCCGAAGAAACCCGCGCGCAAACCGCAGCGGTGGGCGATTGGGTTGGTTGCAGCCGGGTTGCTAGCTGTACCGACCACTATATATATAGCAAAAAGCCGATCGCAGCCGAAAGTAGATGCGATCGCCACTATGACAGTGCCGGTGGAAGCGCAAAACCTCACGGTGCGGATCACGTCTAGCGGCACCGTGCAGCCCGTACAGCGCGTGAATCTCAGCCCTAAAGGCTCCGGCCGGATCGCAGAATTATTTGTCGAACAGGGCGATAAAGTCGAAGCAGGACAAATCGTGGCGCGCATGGAAAGCCGCGATGTAGAAGCTCAACTAGCTCAAGCTAAAGCCCGCGAAGCCAGCGCGCGAGCTAGACTGGCCAAAATCGAAGCAGGAAATCGATCGGAAGACATCGCCAGCGCCCGAGCGCGCTTAGAGCAAGCCGAGGCCAGTCTCGCGCAAGCCCAAGCCGGTAGCCGCGTGGAAGAAGTTGCAGGAGCCAGAGCCCGCTTGCAGCAAACTCAAGCTGGCTTGCAGCGACTGCGGGCCGGCAGCCGCGTGGAAGAAGTCAGCCAAGGGCGAGCTCGTTTAGCCCAAGCTCAAGCTCGTTTAGCAGACGCTCAAACTGGTAGTGTCAAACAAGAAATTGCCCAAGCACAAACGCAAATTGACTCGAGTAAAGCCCAAGCCGAACTAACAGCTCAACGGGTGGAACGCAACCGACCTTTAGTTGAAGAAGGTGCTCTGGCTAAAGATAAACTTGATGAATTAATTAAAGAAAATCGTACTGCCCAAGCTAAATTAATAGAATCTCAAAAACGCCTGCAACAACTGCAAGAAAGTCGGGAGTCGCAAATTCAGCAACTGCAAGCTGCTGTGCAAGTCGAGCAGCAAGCATTGAACCAATTGCAAAACGGCACGCGATCGGAAGAAATTGCCAGAGCTGAAGCAGAAGTTGCCGAAGCTAGAAGCAAATTAGCGCAGCTAGAAAACGGCAACCGTCCAGAAGAAATCGCCAAAGCCGAAGCAGCAGTTGCTGAAGCCAAAAGTCAATTGGCGGCACAAGAAAACGGTTCTCGCCCGGAAGAAATAGCTCAAGCTCAAGCTGAATTAGCTGAAGCTCAAGCTCAAGTCCGCTTTCAAGAAGTGCAGTTAGAAGATACAAAAGTTCGCGCTCCCTTTGCTGGAATTATTACCCAAAGATACGCAATTCAAGGAGCTTTTGTAACTCCAGCAACTTCGGCCTCGGAAGCTACTTCGGCTACTTCGACATCGATTGTCGCTCTAGCTAGAGATGTGGAGGTTTTGGCGAAAGTCCCGGAGGCTGATATCAGTCAAATTAAATCGGGTCAAGAAGTTGAAATAGTGGCTGATGCTTATCCAGATAAAGTGTTTAAAGGTCGCGTTAAATTAATTGCGCCGGAAGCTGTTAAGGAACGGGATGTGACGCTATTTCAAGTGCGAGTTGCGATCGATACTGGCAAAGAGTCGCTGCAATCGGGGATGAATGTAGATTTGAGATTTGTCGGTCAAAAGCTGAGCAATGCTTTAGTTGTGCCTACGGTGGCAATTGTGACTAATAAAGGTCAAACGGGTGTGCTGGTTCCCGATGAGAAACAACAGCCGAAGTTTAAAGCTGTTACCGTTGGATCGACTATTGGCAACAAGATTCAGATTTTAGAGGGTGCCGCAGCGGGCGATCGCGTTTTTACCGAACTTCCTCAAGGTAAAAAGCTGGAGGATATTATCAAGAATCAGAAATAGGGCATAGGGCATGGGGCATAGGGCATGGGGCATGGGGCATTATTTATCTCGATCGCTCTAGGGTGTTTTCAAACCCCGATATCCCGCCTAACACCCCTTAATAAGGGGGGACAATAGTATTCAAAGTCCCCCTGACTAAGGGGGATTTAGGGGCATCAAGACTCGGCTACAAGCGAGTTTATTATGGGTTTAAATATTAAGTTGACACCAATAATCCCAATCCCAAATACCCAATCCCCAATCCCCAATCTAAAATCGAATAATCCCAATCCCCAATTTAAAATCGAATAATCCCAATCCCCAATCCCCAATCCCCAATCCCCAATCTAAAATCTAAAATCGAATAATCCCAA
This sequence comes from Microcoleus sp. M2_D5, assembly GCF_036701935.1. NCBI lineage: Bacteria > Bacillati > Cyanobacteriota > Cyanophyceae > Oscillatoriales > Microcoleaceae > Microcoleus > Microcoleus sp. M2_D5. The sequence goes on from NZ_JAUBRP010000058.1 coordinate 33,597, forward strand.
TTCCCTAATCGAAAATCTAAAATCCAAAATCTAAAATCGAATTATGGATATTGTTGAAAGCGTCAAAATGGCCGTCACAACTTTGATGGCAAACAAGCTTCGCAGCACCTTGACAATGTTAGGAATTATCATCGGCAATGCTTCTGTCATTTCGATGATCGGTATCGGCGAAGGAGCTCAAACATTTATCGAGGGACAAGTTAACTCTCTGGGTTCAAACTTGCTATTTATTATTCCCGGAAGTCCTGAAGCGCAAAGTCGCCCGGTGATTCCGCCCCAGACTTTAGTAGTGGAAGATGCAGAGGCGATCGCATCTCAAGTTCCTTCTGTCGAAGAAGTCGCACCAACTCTCAATGACAGTCAACTCGTTACTTACCGCAACAAAAATGTCTCATCTTCCATTGTCGGAACTACCCCTGAATTTCTTACAGTCAGAAGCTTTGACGTTGCCCAAGGTCGTTTTTTAAGCAAATTAGATTTAGAAAGACAAGAAAATGTGGTTGCTTTAGGATCGGAAGCAGCCGAACAATTGTTTGGTAATACACCGCCACTTGGTCAATACATTCGCATCAAAAACTCGACTTTTCAAGTGATTGGTGTCATGCAGGCGAAAGGCTCAAGTTTTGGCGACAATCAAGATATGAATGTTTATTTGCCGCTGACAACAATGGCTAATCGAATTGTTGGTCGCTCGTCTCCCTACGGCACAAAAGTAACATTTATTTCGGTTTCCATTAAAGATGAAAGTATGATGCAAGCTGCCCAATTTCAAATAGAAAATTTGCTAAGATTGCGTCATAAAATTACTAAAGAGGATGATTTTACTGTTCGCAACCAGAAAGATTTAATGAATACTTTGGGCAGCATTACTGGTGCTTTGACTTTGATGTTGGCTTTTGTGGCGGCAATTTCGCTGTTTGTAGGCGGCATCGGGATTATGAATATCATGCTGGTTTCTGTTACCGAACGCACGAAGGAAATTGGATTGAGAAAGGCGATCGGAGCTTCTCAGCAAGATATCCTGATTCAGTTTATGATCGAGTCTGTGATTTTGTCAGCGGCAGGCGGGGCGATCGGTACTGGATTCGGTATCGGCGGCGTGCTTTTAGTAGGTGCTTTTACTCCCCTGCAAGCTAGTGTTTCCCCAATGGCGATCGCACTTGCAGTTGGTGTTTCCGGCAGTATCGGCTTATTTTTCGGCATCGTACCTGCAAAACAAGCTGCTAAATTAGACCCGATTGTGGCATTGAGAAGTGCATAAGAAGTCAGTAGTCAGTAGTCAGTAGTCATCAGTCAGATCGTATCAGGTAAATTAACCTTAATGCCTGTAGGGGCGGGTTCACTAACAATAATTGCCTATAATCGACAATCTCATAAACCCGCCCCCACCAACACGATAAACCGCAATCTACCTCTTTCTTGATACCAGGTTTTAAGGTCGTAATTGAATAACGGGCGTAGCATCTGAGAGTACGACATTGATTGCGGTTCGCCAATATCTGCAATACAAAACCAGAAATCTGGTAAACCCGCCCAGATCGAAATATTATGCGCGATCGACCGCCCTTGATATCATCGGTAAGCTTACAAATTACCCATTCCCAATTCCCAATTCCCAATTCTCAATTCCCAAAGTATGAATTTTATTGAAAGCGTCAAAATGGCAGGTCAAACGCTGCTAGCCAACAAAACTCGCAGCAGTTTAACAATGATCGGGATGATTGTCGGCAATGCCTCAGTAATTGCGATGATTGGAATTGGAGAAGGAGCTCAAAAATTTGTAGCAGGACAAGTTCAATCCCTGGGTACAAACGTATTAATCGTGAGGCCTGGAGTTCCCAACGCGAGGCGAAGTACCATCTCAAGTGCGCCTCAAACTCTTGTATTGCCAGACGCAAAGGCGATCGCAACTCAAGTCCCATCCGTTCAAGGCGTGTCAGCAGAACTTAACAGTTCCGAAATAGTTCGCTACAGCAACAAAAATGTTTCGTCTCTAATTTTCGGCACGATTCCACAATTTCTAGAAGTCAGAAGCTTTGAAATGGCAAAAGGACGGTTTTTGACCGAACTTGATGTTAAGCAAAGTAACCAAGTTGTGGTTCTCGGTTCCGAATTAGCGGAGAAACTTTTTGGCAATACAAATCCGTTGGGCGAACAGGTGCGTATCCAAAATGTCAGCGTCAAAGTAATTGGAGTATTGGCGCCCAAAGGCACATCTTTTGGTACGAATTTTGATAATTCCGCCGCTGTGCCGATCACCACAATGGCCAATCGCATAGTCGGGCGCAAATCTCCCTACGGTTTGGCTGTCACGTCGATATTTATTTCTATTAAAGATGAATCGCAAATGGAGGCGGCGCAATTTCAGGTAGAAAACCTGCTGAGATTGCGGCACAAAATTACTACTGAAGATGATTTTACTGTCAGAAATCAGAAGGATTTAATGGCAAGAATGGGGGCAATTTCCGGCGCTTTGACTCTGATGTTAACTGCTGTTGCCAGCATTTCCCTATTAGTCGGCGGCATTGGGATTATGAACATTATGCTTGTGTCCGTCAGCGAACGCACTCAGGAAATTGGGCTCAGAAAGGCGATCGGCGCATCTCAACAAGATATCTTATTTCAATTTATTGTCGAAGCTGTGATTTTATCCGCTGCCGGAGGGATAGTCGGTACTTGCGTAGGTGTCGGTGGTATCTTGCTTGTAGGTAATTTCACGCCCTTGCAAGCTGGAATATCACCCGTGGCGATCGGCCTGGCTGTCAGTGTATCCGGTGCAGTAGGCCTCTTTTTCGGCGTTGTCCCGGCCCGCCAAGCGGCAAAACTAGACCCGATCGCAGCTTTGAGAAGTGCTTAATAAATACAGCATATTTCATGTAGATGTGGTACACACAATCTTCTAGCCCGCTGTTTGGTGCGTCGCCACCCGTCAATCTGCAAGTTTTATCCACCAATATGAAGCAGATCCGCACCCTACAGATTAACACCACACAATATAGCTCTATAGTGTACTTTATGAACCACCGAATATGCTGTATATACTTACTCAGTTACACAATCCGCGTCTTTTATGCCGGTAAAAAGTATCTTGCTCTAAATATAAAAAAAAATGTTTTTTTGTGAAACTTTAACAAGTTTGCAGTATCGCAGTCAGTTTCAATGTCTGTAATTTTACGCAGATTCAAAGCGCCAAACTTCATAAAAAGCCGGTTAAATATTAAATAAAGCTTGGTTGTGGCGTTTACTTCTCAACCATAAAATTTAATTTTATTAAATAAAGAGTAAACTCACATCTTGCACCATTGTTAAGAACGGGCTCTCCGGCCCGTTCCACAAGAAAATTGAGTTTTGTGGAACGGGCTCTCCGGCCCGTTCCTAAACAGGTAGTTGATAATGGTGCAAGATATCAGTAAACTAACCTAAGCATCTACAGAGTTTACGAAACCTTTGCGATTTAATCAAAATATCCAATAAATAAACATGGCATCCCTCACCCCTAGTCCTAAATTTGACTATCTCGAAGGAACCACCCAACCAGACAGATTTAACGCCTTGGATGGCAACGACATAATTTATGCCAACAGCGGAGACGACTATCTCGAAGGCGGTGCAGGCAAAGACAAAATCTGCGGCGATCAAGGCAACGATACGATTGTTGGTGGTGCAGACGACGACATCCTCTGGGGAGGCAAAGGCAGCGACCTAATTGGTGGCGATTCCGGCAACGATATCATCTATGCGGGCGCCGGTAGCGATACCGTGAGCGGCGGCACAGGCGATGATATATTTGCCATTGCTAAAGGCAGCGGTGGCCCAACTGTAGCTACAGCCGACTACATCGCCGACTTCGGCAACGGGAATGACAAAATTCGATTGCTAGACGGCCTGGGCTTTGAAGATTTAAACATCCAGCAAGGCACCGGCGCCAACAGCAACAGCACCATAATTCAAGACAAACTCACGGGCGAGTATTTAGTAGTATTACCGGGAGTAAACAGCAACACAATCAACCGCGACCAATTCACCAATCAGCTATCGGCAAACCCTGTCATTGAGTGGAACGGAGTCATGCTGAATGCAGTGCGGACAGCCAGTACCGCGCCTCCCCTCGCCTCCCGCAACATGGCAATGGTTCACGCAGCCATTCACGATGCTGTTAACTCGATCGGCAAAAAATACAGCCCTTACCGGGTCAACATAGACGCACCAGCAGGCACGTCAGCAGAAGCTGCCACCGCCGCAGCAGCCCACCGCGTCTTAGTCAGCGTCTACCCAGCGCAAGCAGCCACATTCAACGAAGTATACGCATCGTCTTTAGCTAAAATTACCGACGGCAAAGCCAAACAAGACGGGATAGCCCTCGGACAGCAAGTTGCCGACCAAATTATCAGTTCGCGGAGTACAGACGGCATCACGAAAGTAGTGCAGTACACCCCCAAAACCGACCCCGGTAGTTGGGTGCCGACTCCCCCCGCCCTTGCCGCCGCGCTGGCACCACAGTGGGCAGAAGTTACTCCCTTTGCCATGACTGGCGGTTCTCAGTTCCGCCCGCCCGGCCCGCCCGCCCTTGACAGCGACCTGTACGCAGAGGAAGTTAACTACGTCAAAGAAATCGGCAAAAGTGACAGCCTCACGCGCACCCCAGACCAAACAGCGATCGCCAAATTCTGGGCCAACGGCGCTGGGACGTTTACCCCTCCGGGCCACTGGAACCAAATCGCCGAAGAAACAGCGACTCTCACCGCCACCTCCCTGGAAGATAGCGCCCGCTTGTTCGCCCTGCTGAATATTGCTCTCGCCGATGCAGCTATTACCTGCTGGGATGCTAAGTACCAATACAACTTGTGGCGGCCGGTGACAGCTATTCGCCAAGCTGACACAGACAACAATCCCAACACGACAGCCGACCCCCTGTGGACGCCTCTGCTAACTACTCCGCCGTTCCCTGAGTACATATCGGGCCACAGTACCTTTAGCGGTGCTGCCGATCCTGTTATGAGTGCTGTATTTGGTTCGGATTACGGCTTTGCCGATCGGGGAGACAGGAGTGTCAACACTTTGCGAACCTTTGAGAACTTCACCGAAGCGGCCGACGAATCGGGTATAAGTCGCATTTACGGAGGGATTCATTTCATGAGTGCTAATGTAAATGGTTTGAGTGCGGGTAGAAATGTGGGGAATTATGTTGTTCAGAATTTCTTAGTCTAAGAAAGTCGGGGCGGGTTTACGAGATTGCTGAGATGTTGCACCATTTTCAATAATCGTTTTAGGAACAGGCAAGATGCCTGTGAAGCGAGAAATCAAATCTTTGTGGAACAGGCCGAAAAGCCTGTTCCTAATTATTCCAGCAATTCTACAGTGCCGAGATACCCGTCTACTCGGACTTTTTGACCGTCCCGCAAGCGAGTTGTAGCTTCAGAAATATTCATAACTGCGGGAATTTTGTACTCGCGAGCGATAATTGCTCCGTGAGATAATTGTCCGCCAACTTCAGATATAATTGCTGTTGCTCCTAATAGCAGCGGTGCCCAACCTGCATCGGTGTAAGGAACTACTGCGATCGCATTTTCTCCTAAATCTGTGCTCGCATTGCGGCAAATCTTGACAAAGCCTTCGACAGTACCAATACTTGCTGGAATTCCCTGGATGATATGAGTTTCCCATGTTGCGGAGTCGATCGACCTTTTCTGAGAATTTGGCAGCAAATTGCCGTACACTACAGGGGGAATCGGGCGATCGCGATCGGCTACCAGGCGATCGCGCCTTTGGCTAATTGTATCCTGAAAAGAAACACTCGCGCCGCTGCGAATCCACTGCTGAATTTCCCCAAATTCCAGATAAAAAATATCCCCGCTTTCGTCAAACACCTGCATTGCCAATCCGCAAGCTTCTATCTCCAAAAAAGTCCACCGTAAATGAGCCAACAACCGCGCGTAAATTTCGCTAATTTCGTTTTTGACAATCGCTCTTTCTTGACATTTATCTAATCGCCACTTCTGCGAAAAAGTCAATCTTTTTGCACGCTTTTCAACTAAATTAGTTTCGGCTTTTTGAGCCATAGTTATTAGCAACTTTTGATAAATTTCCGGTTGTTCTCGCCAAGTAGGAACAGCAATATCCGTTCCCACCTCGCTCAAATATCCGTAAATATCAAGCCACCTTTCAAAATCTGCTTGTAAAGCCGGACTTTCCGCAAATGTTTGTGCTAAATCTGCGACTGAACCAGTTTCGTCAGACTGCGAAACACCAGCTTGCCGCAATTTCTGAGCCAACTGCTGTAAAGCTCGCACCGAAGCAATTTCAGGAGCGCTGTCATTGTCCAGCCATTCATCGGAAACGCGAAAAATTGCCTTGCGAATAGCCAGTCCGATCGGCCCTAATATATTGTAGTAAGTAATCGGTTTCAGCCACTCCTGAATTTGCTCCGCTCTCTCCAACAATTCCGACAAATATTGATAATCGGGCATTGGACATGGGGCATTGGGCATTAATATTGCTTCTTCGCTCGAACCTCTTCCCTCTTCCCTCTTCCCTCTTCCCTCTTCCTTCTTCCTTCTTCCGACTGCCATCGGACTGACATCCGTTACATCCGTTACATCCGTTACAGAATCCGTTGCCGAACTTCCCTCTTCCTTCTCCAGACTTTGCAGTGCCGGGAGGAAAATAGAACTACGATCGCCCTTAAATTCTGCATTGAGCGCCCTTTCTCGCTGCACCAGACGCCACAAACCGGGCAAAGAAGGCAAAATCTTCCCCAAAGGCGGCTTGCCCATTTTTTGCCCTCTCAGCAAAAATTCCAAACCCTGCTCCGGCAATCCCATCATCCGAAAGATTTCGCCCAACAAAGTAGCATTAAAATAGGCGTGAGAACCCAGCAAAGTTGCCGTTTCATTAAAGTTTAAGCCACTGGCGCGATCGGCCAAAACCACCTGAAAAATCTCTCCCCAAACCCCGCAAGTCAGCGGCCGATTAATCGACCAAGTTAGCGGGCGGATTGCACCGGGAATCACTTCTGCTGCAATAGTGCGCGTCCAAAAAGGCTGCAAATTAGTAATCGGGCGGCTTTGCAAAATCCAAACTTTTTCCCCGTCCCAACTCCACTCAATATCCTGGGGAATTCCGTGAAAAAATGCTTCAATTGCTTGCGCTTGTTTCACCAATTCTGCTATAATCGATTGAGCAATAATTGAATTACTTTGAATTTCTGTTAATTGTTTTTCTAATAATTCAGGTTTACTAAAATCAATTTCTAAGTGAAGCGGAGTACATTGTCCGCCGACAACAGCTTCTGCTCCTCCCGGTAAAGCTTCTATAATTACCTGGGAACCGCCATCTAAAGGATTGCGACTGAACATGACTCCCGCCAATTCGCTGTCAATATAAGGCTGAATTAATACAGCTATTTGGGTATCTGGCAATTGTCGCTGTCGGCGGTAAGCCACAGCTTCGGAAGTCCAATAAGACTGGCGGCAGCGATTAATGCCGTCGAGTAATTCTGCTTCAGTGAAAACAGGGCCAATAGTTTGATATTGTCCGGCGGCTGAACTCGTATCGCCATCTTCTCCCGCAGCAGAAGAACGAACAATCATGCCATTTTGGATTTTGGATTTTAGATTTTCGATTAAAGAATTAGGAATTGACAATTCCTCACCCTTTTCTAGATGTCCGATGCCCGATGCCCGATGCCCGATGCCCGCTTCTTGTGATAATATCCAACCAGCAGGTACGTTAAATCCGGCTCGTTTTAGTTGAGACAATTTAGCAGATTTATCGCCGCAGATAGCAGCATCTAACGAGTCATCAAGAGAAAACAATTGCTCTGATTTAGATAAAGCCATATCATCACCCTGACTGAAATTAATTGCTGCTAACACAACAGCTAATCCTGCTGCTGCTAAAAATTCTGGCATTGATTGTCGCCACACCCAAACCCAAATTGGCGTGCACAGACACCCGCAACGGGAAGCAAAGAGTCTCGCCCGATCGCCCTTACCCCACCACCGCTGTGCCAAACCCCACACCAGCAGCCCCCAAATGCCCGATGAAACAGCCACCGGCGGCGAAAATACCAAAAGACCCCAAACAGCGTTGGTCACGCCTCCACCTCTGGCGATCGCATATCTGCCCGCAACTAGAGGAATTAACAAGGCAAGTGCGATCGCCGGTGCATCTGGGAAGCAAAATCGCCCCGCCAAAACCGGCAAAATACCCCTGGCAATTTCCGCCAACACCGCAGCAATTCCCGCTAATTTGCCCCCGTGAATGAAAGCTGCAGACACCCCCACATTCCCCGTGCCCAGCGCCCTCAAATCTCGGCGGCTAAACACTCGCACCGCCCATCCCGTTAGCGGTAAAGCACCCAGGCTGAAACTAGCAGCCAACAGCAATGCTATTGTCCCCAACGGCATAAAATCAGCTCTCCTATTTTCAAGCTCTAAACATTATGACCGCAATTCTGCCACTTTTTCTGTCTTCCGATATATCAACAAAACGGCATTAGCACTTAAGATAATGTAAAAGTAGAGTAGATAAGGATTTAGCTTAATGATAGATATCAGCTTGACCGCTCCTATGGGAGTTCTTGTTGCACCCATCAAGCGAGTAGCGATCGATCTGCTGATGCAGCAGCCAGTGCCGGAATCAAGTGTCAGCTTGACGGCTCCAATAGCAGTTCTTGGTGTTGGCTTTGTTGCCGCAGTTACGATCGGCTCGATCGCCTGGTACAACTCCAAGCGCCCACCCGGTTGGGAATCCAAAGAACGCCCTGATTTTGTACCGAAAGTTGATAAAGACGATTTGATTGCTGATGTTTCTGACTCCAAAGGTAAATAAAACAAACTTTCTTTAGAGGAATAAAAGCAGGACTTGTGCATTAATGAGAAAACTCGGTTATTGCGAGTTTGTCATTGCCAGCCGGAGCAGCAATTTCAATGGTTCGCTTGTCCATTTTTTGCACAAGTCCTAGAAATTTCAAATCCCCATCTAAAATCTACAATAAGGTGCGCCCCTAAGCACCCCATATACAGCATATTCCATTTATATGTGGTACACATAATCTGATGGCCCGCTGTAGGGTGCGTCGCCACCCATCAATCTGTAAGTTATATCCAATATCTCGTAGATCCGCACCCTAAAGATTAACAGCACACAATTAAGGTTTCTACTGTACTTCATAAACCACCGAATATGCTGTATCAAGGACTAAGGCTAAAAAGTAGTTTGAGACGGTACATAGAGCCTAAAGTGCGCCCAGTGCACATACAGATGCTGGGTCTAAAAATGATATGGAAGTTCTGGCCAAGTCTTGTGAATATTGTGTAGGGACTATTCAGAAAAAGCCCCTACAAATTGACTATTCCGCGCCAGTTATGCTTGCTTATTTTTGCAGCGGATTAAGTTTCGTAACCGAGCTTTCGTTGGCATCTTCAGCGGTATCTTTCAGAAAACCAGAAGCATCCTTAAAGGCTGCGCCTACTCTTTCTCAAATATTGGCATCGGCTTCCCTCTGTCCGTCTGGTACTTCTAACAGAGTTTTATCTCCGGCGAGTTGGGGGTCAAACTTAGGATCGCGAATTAAATAACTTATAATTTTAATTGTTATTGTGGGATGGGCGTCCCGCCCGTCCTTTTTGGACGGGCGG
>NZ_JAUBRP010000059.1:0-42551 GCF_036701935.1 Microcoleus sp. M2_D5
TTGTTAGGAGCGCGAATTAAATAACTTACAATTTTAATTGTTATTGTGGGATGGGCGTCCCGCCCGTCCTTTTTGGACGGGCGGGACGCCCATCCCACTTTCAAGAGTGGAAGTTATTTAATTCTCATTCCTTATCAGTTTCCATCGGTGCAGAACCCGGATAAAGCAGCCTTGAGCAATTAGATTCCCCGTAGTCGAGGCCAGGAGACGATCGCCGATAATCGACAAATCAGCCCGATTTTTTGCTGCTTTAGCAGGCGATTGATTGACTTTAGGGTCAGTAGACATTTGATAATTAGTGTATAAATCTCCACCGGCCTTGTGAGGGTTATTCATTTCTCCCATTTGAACGGGAGGATTCTCTTGCCGTGCACCTCGAACGTCGCCAGCATTGCAAGCGGTGCTGGTAAACAGCAGCACACCTGCCCTAAATACAGTCAAAAATTTACCGATACGCAGTCTTTAAAAAAAAGCAGTTACAGTGTTCACAAAAACTTTTCCAAATTTTTGCTACTACTTGTCAAGAGCAAAAGTTAAATCCCCATTCCTGCCTCTAACGGCGGTGATATTTTGGTGCGGGTTGCTATCGACTTTTTTATAACTTTAGAGGGATTGCATAAACTGCGGAAATTTTTCCAAAACCAAGCATAATGGTAGGGTGCGCTAGTTCCAATAGTTGCTGAACTTAAAGAGCTTTTTTGTGTTTGACACACCCTACCAGCGCCTAATCTGGGAATTTTTCGACTTTCGCTTCAGCTTGCAAAGTCAGCACACCAGTTTCCACATTTAGCTGCTGAATTCGCAGGGACATTCCCTCAATTTCAAAATTTCGCAAGTTTAAAACTTCACCAGCTTTGTCCGCCAAAGCTGCTGTTAACTCCGGCGAAAATTCCTTATTTTCGGGATACTCGACATCCTGAAGAGAAATTGCCCAACCGCCCGCTGCGATCTCAGGTTTTGCTGTAAAATAAATTTTTTCAGTTGAGGCAGTTTCCTGCACCAATATCTCAGCATTTAAAGCGATTTTTCCGGCTAGCAATTGGCACTCAATAGTTTTAACGTCTATTGTCAGCAGTTGTCCGTCAACAGTAACTTTTAAGTTTTTCAGTTTCCTGCTGATGTATTCGGAATTAAAAGCGCGGTTGATATCGCTTTCTGTTAAAACTGCGCGCGCCCCACCGAAGGCAGGCCCGTTCAGTTCAATTTTGCCAAACATAGCTGTGAGGGGATTGACAGCAATATCCTTGATGTGGATTTGCAATTCTTCCACGCGCAAATCTTGCTGCATTACCAACCCTGTGCCCTCAACCGCAACGGCCTCTACTGAACCCTGGGCTAGCTGGATGGGATCGGTGTTAACTGTCACAGACAAAGTTTCGGATTCGTCTAATTTGCTAGCAATAGCAATCTCTGCCACTTTGTCGATCGCCTGTTCCCCTAAACTTCTATTTTGTTGAAGCACGCTCAGAATTCCTAATAATATTGTTGTCAAAATAGTAGTTAATACTTAAGTCATTTACCGTCTTCCTCACGGCAGGTTTCTCGTCTGAAAAAAACTCAGCCAAAGACAGAGGGTTTCCAGAAAAATACTAAAATTAATCAGGTAATCTTCGGCGCACTCTACATTAACCGAAAGCATCGAGGATACCCGCCACGTGAGTCATCAGTCCAGAAATAAAAAACCTGTATCTGATAAAGGCGCCCCCGAATTTATCCGTGGGTCAATGCTTCAATTCTAAAATCTAAAATCTAAAATCTAAAATCGATTGACTCGGTGGCGAAGCGGTGAAAAATCAAAAACTTGGATTTTTGCCAAAAGTCTTTTCGAGAAGTTCGCAGGCGTAAGCCGAGGCGTAGCCATCGCCCGCTACAATAAGTAAGAGCCGGCACCGCTTTTTGCAATGAATCCAGAATCAACTCTCGCAAGACTACAAGCTACACTTCCTGACGGAAAACTGCCTTCTAGCTACGGGGTATACTTCAAAAACACCCTAGTAGCCCTGTGTCACGCCCTAGAAGACCACATTTTGCAAACCAGTGGCGGGGACAAGAGCGAACTCCAACCCTTAGTTTTGGTGACATTTCAGCAGGGAAAATGGTATTTACAGGAAGCCGATCGCTACCTAGATATTGCTAATGCCTCTAGGCGCGTTGTCATAGGTGCAGTAGCCGACAGCGGTTTCGCTACCCACAAAACCGGGCAATTAGAAAATGTATCTTTAATAAATCTCGATGAGAACGACCCCATAATCGAAGAATGGAATTTAATCATTCTCGCCCCGACATACAAAGCAATGGTGCTTTGTCGCGAACTTTCAGCCGAGGAATACTTGCCAGAAGGCAAGCCTGAAGTAGATACAGAACGAAAGTTCTACGGTTTGTGGTCGTTTGACCAGTCTTTGGTGTCGGCTGCTGCAGAAATTTTTATAGAACAGACGCGACATTACGACTCTCCCCTGGCAGACAGTTTGCTGGAAATGTACCGCGAAATCCTGGCAACCATTGGCCCGCCATTGGCAGACATTAGCGGCGTGGTATCGCGGATAGTCGCTTACCTGCAAAGTTCTCAGCAGCAAATGGTAGCAATTAACCGCCAAACCCGCGAGTTGTGGGAATTGGAAGGTCAAGCTTTGCGCGTCAGCCGCAATTTGAACGCTAACAAACTTCAAGCTTTTCTGCGGATGGCCCAGCGCGTGGACGAACGCGATACCTCAAATCCTACAGCGTCTTTGCAGGTGGCGGCTTTGTCGGAAACTTTGGGTCAACTGCTGGATTTGCCGGCTTTGCAGTTGCGGAGGCTGCGGCTGGCTGGATTGCTATTTAGAGTCGGTTTAGTTTCGGCCCCGAATGAGGTGTTCGATCGCACTCCCGATGCTTTTGACCCAGCAACTTTCTCTTTTTGGCGCGATCGCAGTTTCATCGGTTCCCAACTGCTGCAAGCAATGCCCGAATTAGCACCTGTGGCGGAAATTGTCAAGCACCAACTCGAATATTGGGACGGCAGCGGCAGGCCAGAGGGTTTGCGAGCCGAAACCATACCCGTTGCTTCGCGGATTTTGGGCTTGGTCGCTGATTTTCAAGAATTGACTCAACCGCGCGGCGATCGTCCGGCTTTGAGTTTGAGCGAAGCTTTGGAAGAGTGCCGCGAACTGTCGGGCACTCGCTTCGATCCGGCTTTGGTGGAAACTCTGGGCAACGTCGTCAGGCTGGCAGAAATGGGTTTGATGGAGTTACCAACTCGCCCGAGCCAACTGCCTAACGTGTGGTTGGAGGATTTGGGCGATCGAACGACCGCGACCGCTCCGGCATTATAAAATAACTGGATTGTTGACTGTTGACTGTTGACTGTTGACTGTTGACTGTTGACTGTTAACCAACAACTGACAACCAACAACTGACAACTGACTAATGACTAATGACCTCGAAGCCATACGCAAGGGCAAAATTTTGATGTTAGCCGGCACCGATTTAGCCGGCAAAGACTTAGCGGGAGCCGATCTCGCCGGTGCTAACCTGTCTCAAGCGAACTTGAGTGGAGCTAATCTCGCCGGCGCTAACTTGCAGCGGGCAGTATTGCGAGCCAACCTCCGCGGCGCTGACTTGAGCGGCGCTGACTTGCGAGGCGCAGATTTTCGGAATGCCGATTTGCGGGGAGCTTCCTTCGCTAACGCTTTAGTCCGCGACGCCAGTTTTGGGGGTGCTTTTTTGACGGGGGCTGCGATCGGCAATTTGGATTTGAGCGGTGTCGATTTGCGGGGTGCCGATTTGCGCGGTGCGAATTTGGCTCGGGCAATTTTGCACTCCGCCGATTTGAGCCATGCCAATCTGTCCGGCGCTGATTTGTCGGGATCTGACTTGGAAGAAGCGATCCTGAATGGAGCCGTACTGCGCGGCGCTAACCTGACGGGGGCTAATTTGCTTTGCGCCTCGATCGAACAAACCCTTTGGGATGGAGCTTTGCTCGATCGCGCCTGTCTCCAAGGCACCCCCCTGAGCGTTTAAATTTCAACAATGTTGTTTTGAAGACAGACAAAAAAACAAGATATGCTTATGAGGTGAATAAGCACAAGCGATTTTTACATTTCTTAATAAAGGGTTATAATGGCGACTGTAGATGAGCAAACGAATAAATGGTAGCAGCTTTGTTTAGCGGTACATCCTTTCAAGGTCAAAGTGGCGATCGCCTTGTTAGTAAAGTAGCAGGAGCTGCGATCGCAGCCTTATTCAAGCGTTCTGAAAAGGCCGAGGCCAACATCCGAGTCGAACCAGTAGCCAAACTCTTGCAGGGAAGCATCGACGGTTTCGACTTCATTGGCAAAGGTATGTTGATGTACAACGGCCTTCGCATAGAAGTGATGGAACTCTACCTGCAAGCACTCTCCATTGATTTTGGGGCGATTTTTGCAGGTCAAGTCAAATTACGGCAGCCTACCCAGGCAAATATGCGAGTAGTCTTAAGTCGATCGGATTTAACCACCTCATTCAATACACCTTTTGTAGTTGAAAAACTCCAGAAGCTGAAGTACCAAGAGCAATCTCTGCACTTTCAAAACACTGAAGTCAGTTTCGGAACCGACAAATCAATTCGGCTTCAGTCCGAAATTACCGTAGGCGAGGCCAGCGAACCCGTCAAAATAGATATTACAGCTCAGTTGCAAGTAGAAGACAGACGCAAAATCCAATTCGTCAGCGTTACTTACGGCGGTGACGGGCAAGCAGTAGACTTGGGCCAAGCTATAATTGCCCACGTAAATAACTTGCTAGACTTAGACAAATTTGCCTTAGAAGGCACTCAACTGCGAGTAGACCGCTGCCGAGTTCAGAACGACGAGCTGGTTTTCTACGGTTGGGCTGGTATCGAACATTTCCCCAAAGGCAAGCGCTAAACCTCAGCCTGCTGAGGTTTACCCAGCCATCTAGTTTGGAAAAAGAGCATTTTTTAGTGAGCAAACAACCCGCACCGGCGGGTTTTGCTTTAGATGTTATATCTAGTCCGGTCGATTCCCTCCGCTTCGCTTCGCCCGAAATCAGGTAGGGGCGGGTTCACCAAAAATATCTGCCAATAATTGACAATTTCAAAAACCCGCCCGGCCGGGATATTAAGGTCAATCGTGAGGACTAGATATTAGATGGGAAGCAAAATCTAATATCTCAAATCTCGCATCTAAGGATCGTCAATTAAATAATTTCCCTTTTTTCTTCTTGTGGGATGGGCGTCCCGCCCGCCCAGAAAGGACGGGCGGGACGCCCATCCCACAACAGTCATGGAAAGTGGATTTTATTTAATTCTCATCCCTAAAGTCGATCGACGCAAAATCAGCACTGAGGTTGATTCGATCCGACAAATTATTTTGATAGATTTAAATAATAAATTAAACCACCCTCAAGAATAAAGATGCTGGGATTTTATTTATTTTGTATCTACGTTGCAGTCTTGTCCGTGTTTGCCGGGCCGAACCACCGCCGGTCTGAGAAATGGTGGGTAGAAATTGTTACTGATTTGCCCCGCTGTACCTACTATTTTGGCCCCTTCGACACCGACAAAGAAGCCTCCAGCAATATTCCCGGCTACGTCGAAGACCTCGAAAGCGAGGGAGCTAAAAGGGTTAGTATCCGTATTAAACGCTGTCAGCCTTCGCATCTTACCATTTGCGAAGAAGAATTATCAGCAAGTGTAGAGATTTAAAAAAGTTGAGTTTTGAGTTGATTCAAACCTCAACAATAATATAAACACACTCTTCTTCTAGTCCTTACCTTGCGGACTTTGTATGTCTAGCAGAGACTTACACTCACCCAGCGTCAAACTCTTCTCCACCAAAAGGCTGAATTTTAGACAGCAGCTACTCTCAAAAATTACCTGCGTCAAATCAGCACTGAGGACGATCCGATCGCTCGCATTGCGTTGATAAATTGAGAAGAGTAAAAACTACTTAAGTCTTCCCAGAGGTAAATATGTTTGAAATCTCTATGTTGGGTATGTTTTTCACGGCTTTTTGGCTGCTAGGTCAACCTACTAGCAGCACTCGACGCGACGAATGGTGGGTAGAAGTTGATACAGATTCGCCAAAACGTACCTATTACTTTGGGCCCTATGACAGCAGAGAGGAAGCTTCTGACAGATCGACCGGCTACATCCGAGACCTGGAGAACAAAGGAGCTAAAAAAATTACCATCAACCTCAAACAAGGTAGCCAACCTACTCAGCTAAGAGCTAGTGAAGAGTATTGAGAAGGTGGGAAACTGCAAATTACGGGCGAATAAAAGTTGACTTATTAACAGGGTATTTTTCAAATGAGATCGCGCTGGCATACACTAGGGACACAACAATGCTGTGTCCCGATGAAATAGTGAAGAAAGAATCTTATTTGCGTCCGAGAAATGCACGCTTTTTCAAAGCACCATCTGATTGAGATTACTGCGAGGATTAAAAGTACGATTTGCTTGGATTTTCTCGTAGCATTCGCGTTCGACAGTGGTGAGTTCTTTCGGCGGCACGATCGCAATTTTTACCAACAAATCAGTCCGCTCGTCTTTCTTGGGTTTCGGCCATCCCTTGCCCCGCAACCGCAAAGACTGACCCGAACGAATCCCCGCTGGAACTTTCACAACGATGGTACCTTCAGGCGCCGGCACTTCAATTGAAGATCCCAACACCGCTTCGTCGGGACTTATCGGCACTTCGCAGACTAAATTCTCTCCCTCAAACTGGAAGAAAGGGTGAGGCAAAACTTCTAATTTTAGGTACAAATCTCCCTGTTGCTTCGTGTACGGGTCAACTTGACCTTTGCCTTTTATCCGAATTTTGCTGCCAGTTTTAACTCCTGCTGGAATCGAAACTTCGCCAGTGGCGACTCGCTTAGAGGTTCCCCGAAATGCTTCCCCCAGAGTCAGGGAAATGGCCACCTCGGTGTCCAGAGAGCTTCCTGCAGTGCGGTTTTCGTACCCCGCGAAATCTTCAAATCCGCCAAAACCTGTGGGCCCGCCGCTGGTGCTGCGGTAGTTGCTGTAATTCCACTTGGCGTTGCGACCACTACCCGGACTACTACCTGCGCGACCTAACAAGGCATTGATAAATTCGTCAAAACTGCCGTACTGGCTGAAGTCAACGCCACCAAAGTCTACAGTCGTACTGCCGCCGCCCGGCCATCCGCCTGGAGTTGTGGCAGCTTGCTTCCAGTATTGACCGTATTGGTCGTATTTTTTGCGTTTTTCAGGGTCTGAGAGCACTTCGTAAGCTTCGTTTACTTCTTTAAAACGAGCTTCGGCTTCTTTGTTGCCGGGGTTCATGTCCGGGTGATATTTGCGGGCTAGTTTGCGGAAAGTTTTTTTAATTTCGTCAGAACTGGCAGTTTTGTTGAGTCCCAAAATAGCGTAATAGTCTTTAAAATCTGTTGCAGCCATTAAGCAATCCCCTCTTTATTAGTTGTTATTTGTTAGTTGTTAGTTGTTAGAAAGAATAAATCCCAAATTAGCCGCAGGATGGCGCATTAGTATAATGCCAGTAGCAGAAGTGCCTGCGGCATCTCATTTAAATTATAGGTTATCAAAGGTTTGGACTCGATCGAGTTCGGTTGTTGCTTGGCGTTCGATCGCAATTTCCGCACTCCCCTGCTGTTTAAGATTTTATAGCATTCGCCTCTCTCGTGCACGAGGGAGCCAGAGCAGCAGCCTCTAGAAATGCTTTTGGCATTCGACAGCAAAAACAATAGCTTTCATCAATTAAGAACGTCCTTACCCTATAGGGCGTTGCTATACCTGTCAGCTTTGAGACGGTGAAACTCCTGGGGCGAATACTTTTGGGGAGTTATCAGGCTTAGGGCTTTCGGGAGGCTGCTGCCCGGTTGAGGTGAGGGGGAAAGCTGCTGCTGTTGCGGGCGCGATCCCCAGAGGGTTGACTGGCGCGGACGATCGATCTTTTTTTGGTCTTTTTTTCCGGGACACGGTGCGATGGCTACGCCCCGGCTTACGCCTACGAACTTCTCGATATGAGCTCGATCGCCCAATCCAAATCTTAGCAGGTTTTTATCACCAAGTTCAGTCAAATCTGGTTTCTAAATTGTGACTATATAATACCCTAAATTGCGCCGTTCTTCCACAAAATTTTTAGATATTTTTTATTCACCCCATAGCCGTCCTATAAAATTTTATTTTTACAACCTCTGAATAGATTTAAATCCCACTAATATAACATAATTTCTCCGCTGTCTGTTAGCTACATCACACACTTTTATAAAACATTAAGATAGGATAGTATAGCGATAAGCTTTTAACGCTACTAGGGTGCTAACATTATGAATTATTTGCTAAGTTGGCCTTGTGGCTGCTGCGACGATTGGAAAGATAGTTCCGAGAGTGCTGTGGTACTCAGAAACGGGCAGCGCATTTGTCAGTCGTGCTACCAGCGCAAATACAAGAATCAGAAGCTATTCGCCAGACGCAGGCGAGCGGACATATCTGTATCGCGGCAGACAGTAACAGAGACTGTCGCTTATTAATAATGCGCGCTCCTTTGAATAAAGCCAAGTATTTCGACAACCTACATCAGCGGTGGGAAGTAATAATCAACAAAAAAAAGAATGAATTTTGTCATCAGTCATCAGTCATCGGCAATTGTTGATCTGTCACTAATTTCATTATTTATCATCAGTCACTTGAACAGGAGGTAACAGATTTTAACTTAAAAAACGAATGACTGACGACTAATGACTAATGACTAATAACTAAATGATAGTTCCATCAGGAATCGTGGCATTTTTCAGGACTACGATAATGCCGCTGCGGATGTAAAAACCTTGGTTTTCGCGGTTTGCTTCTTCCACTCGGTCTTTATTAATTATTTGAACATTGCGGCCAATGCGGGCATTTTTATCCACAATCGCGCGGCGAATTGTAGTATCTGCACCGATACCGAGGGCGACGCCGCCGCTGTCCAAACTCGAATGCCGTTCGGCGTCGGGTTCGTAGAAGTCAGCACCCATTACCAGGGTGTCTTGAATTGTACATCCAGCTTCAATGCGCGATCGAACTCCCAACACAGAATGGTCGATCCGGCACTGTTTGAGAATGCAGCCTTCAGCAATAATCGATTCGGTCACATGAGTATCTAAAAGCTTAGTCGGCGGCAAGAAACGCGGGCGAGTATAAATCGGCGCATTTTCATCGTAGAAACTGAAAGGCGGCTGAGGCTGTTTTGTCAGAGCCAAGTTAGCATCGTAAAAAGCCTCAATGGTTCCGATATCTTCCCAATAATCGTCAAACAAATAAGCTTGAACGTTGTGATCTTTTGCATTATTCGGAATAATCTCTTTACCAAAATCAGTTTGGTTGGGAGATTCTTTCAGAAGTTTAATCAGAACTTCTTTTTTGAAGACGTAAATCCCCATCGAAGCAATGTAAGGACTTTCCTGAGCCTGCTGCGCTGTCAGTCCCAGTTTAGTAGTATCCACCTGCATTTGTTTGAGCGCATCGCCTTTTGGCTTTTCGCTGAAAGAAATAATGCGGCCGTTGTCGTCGATTTTCATCAAACCGAAATCTGACGCCCGCTTCTCGTCCATAGGCAAAACTGAGAGGGTGATATCGGCGTTGGTTTCGCGGTGTCTCTGCACAAACTTCTGGTAGTCCATGCGGTAGAGGTGATCGCCCGAAAGAATTAAGTATTCGTCAACGTCCCACTCTTCTAACAGCCACAGATATTGGCGCACTGCGTCGGCTGTCCCTTGAAACCAGTTGGGGTTTTCCTGAGTTTGCTGGGCGGCGAGCACCTCGGCAAATCCGTCGGTGAAGCCGGAAAACTGGTAGGTGCGAGCAATGTGACGGTTCAGGGATGCCGAGTTGAATTGCGTGAGGACGTAGATTTTGACTATTTCCGAGTTGATGCAGTTGCTCAGAGGAATATCGATGAGGCGATATTTGCCTGCCAGGGGAACTGCGGGTTTGGCTCGCAATTTGGTTAGGGGGTAAAGGCGGGTGCCTACACCGCCACCGAGGATGATGGCTAAAACTTTTTTCAAGGAACTTTCTCCCTAGGGTCGATTAACTCTCCAAGTACAGTGTCGGATGGTGAGGGCTTCTTGACAAGGGGGGGGAGCAAGGAAGTTTTGAGTTTTGAGTGATGAGTTGAGTCGCTTACACAGAAACCGGGTTGTTTAATCCAAATACTTCTTCAAACCCTCAATAAGAGTTAAAAAACTCGGTTTATGAGAGTTGGAGTGCGTCCGGGACAGGAGTTAGAAGTTTTGAGTTGTGAGTTAAAATACCCATCAATCCCTAATGGATATTTAAAAAAGTTTTGAGTTGTGAGTTAAAATACCCATCAATAAATAAAGGCAGTTTAAGGAAAGAATAAGGTTCGGGGTTTTGGCTGTCAATAACAAGTTTTTTAGGTAAATTCCCCGTTTTCACAATTTCTCGATCGAGGCTCATGGCGCTGTTGTTCTTTTTCAAGGCAGGTCGATCGCACCGCCAGGCCCGCTGACCTTCTGTATGGGCCCAAAGTCCGCTCTGGTTCTGCTTGAATTCGATCCGGTTCTTTTTGCTGGCGTTCCTGTTATCTGAGTTTGTCCGACTCCACACCAGTCAGAAAGCGCCGCCCGTCGGGACGATAAATTTCTAGGTAGAGTCAGCTTTCAATCTTAGATTGACTGCAAATTTGTGTAATATTTTATAATTTTTCGCTCTACAAAGCTTGATAAAATTTCTATTCTCTACCAAAAGTTAGATCCCCTAGAAACCTATGCTACTGTAGCCTAAGCGGTAAAAGCTAGAAAAAGTGTATGCAAATTCAAACGCCTGACTGGGTTAAACACGCGGTATTCTACCAAATATTCCCCGATCGCTTCGCCAAAAGCAAACAGCCTCGCAAACGCCTGCTGCAAAACTTCATGTGGGAAGAATGGCACGAAATCCCCACCCTGCAAGGCTACAAAGGCGGCGACTTGTGGGGCGTGATGGAACAGCTAGACTACTTGCAAGACTTAGGCATTAACGCAATTTACTTCACCCCCATATTTCAGTCGGCCAGCAATCACCGCTACCACACCCACGACTACTATCAAGTCGATCCGATGTTGGGTGGCAATCCGGCTTTTAAAGAGCTTCTAGACGCAGCTCACGATCGCAATATCAAAGTTGTCCTCGACGGCGTATTCAACCACGCCAGCCGCGGCTTTTTCTTCTTTCACGACATCCTAGAAAACGGCCCCCATTCTCCTTGGTTGGATTGGTTTAAAATTGAAGGGTGGCCGCTATCTGCCTACGATGGCAATTTTCCTGCTAATTATGCCGGTTGGGATGGGAATCGAGCACTTCCTGTATTCAATCACGACAATCCAGAAGTGCGAGAATACATCATGGAAATCGCCGAATACTGGATTAAATTCGGCATTGACGGCTGGCGGCTGGACGTTCCTTTTGAAATTAAAAGCCCGGGATTTTGGCAGGAATTTCGCGATCGAGTCAAAGCAGTTAATCCCGAAGCTTACATTGTCGGCGAAGTCTGGGAAGATGCGAGAGAATGGCTCGACGGTACTCAATTTGACGGGGTAATGAATTATCTGTTTGCTGCGCCGACAATTGCTTTTGCAGCGGGCGACAGGGTAGATTTAGCTCAACTTGAAGGCCGTTCTTACCATCCCTATCCGGCGCTTTTTGCTAAAGAATACGGCGACAAAATTCAGCACGTTTTGGAATTATATCCTTGGGAAATACAACTAACTCAACTCAACTTGTTAGCCAGTCACGATACCGCGCGGTTGCTGTCAATTGCTGGGGGGGATAAAGCTAGCGTCGAACTTGCTACTTTGCTGCTGTTAACTTTTCCTGGAGCTCCCAGCATTTACTATGGCGATGAAGTAGGTTTGCCCGGTGCTCTCGATCCCGATTCTCGCCGCGGTTTTCCCTTAGAATCTCGCTGGGAACTTGATGTTTTAGATTATCACAAGCAGTTGATAGCTTTGCGTCACAAATATGCTGCCCTCCGCACTGGAGCGTACCAAATTCTGTTTGCTGAGGGAACGGTTTACGTTTTTGCCAGAATTTTGGGGGATGAGGAAATAGTTGTTGCTGTCAATGTCGCGACAGAACCAGCTAATATTAGCTTTGAGCCAGCTAGTTTGAAATCTCCTCACGATAAATTGCTGTATGGGAAAGGCGAGTTTGTTTGGAAAGGTGAAGGGGAAACTCGACATTTAGAATTGATGCTGGCGGCACGCTCTGGCTTGATTTTAGGTTCGGATAATTAATTCAGCAATTACGCAATTATCACGCTCCAATCGACTTGTAGGGTGCGTCAGACCGATTTAGGGACGGATGAGCGATGGCTTGGGATCTGACGCACCTTACTAATTGTGACACTTGCGTAAGTTCTCTAGTTTAAAATGTAAGCTGGGCCCATAAGCACCCTACTAAGGATCGTCAATTAAATAATTTCCCTTTTTTCTTGTGGGATGGGCGTCCCGCCCGTCATGAGTGGACGGGCGGGACGCCCATCCCACAACAAACATGAAAAGTGGAAGTTATTTAATTCTCATTCCTAAATTTAGAGATGCCGCTAGTTTGATTATGCTGCAACCAATGCTGGTAGTAGCACCGAATCAATCATATGAATGACGCCATTGTCGGCAAGAATATCTGAGGTGAGAACTTTAGTATCATTCACTTTAATGCCCTCATAAGTATCAATTCCCACCACAGAACCTTCCACTGTTTCAGGCGAACTTAACTCAAGCAAATTCTCAGTTAGTACCTCGCCAGACAGAATGTGATAAGTCAGAATTTTCTTGAGCTTGGGTATGTCTTCCAGCCAAGAGGTAATAGTGTTCGTAGGAATTGTGGCAAATGCCTCGTCAGTGGGTGCTAAGACGGTGTAGGGGCCCGGACTTTGCAATAAATCTAACAAACCAGCCGCTTCAACAACAGTCACGAGGCTTTTGAAAGAGCCGGCATTGGTGGCAGTCTGGACAATATCAGCCATAATGTTTTTCAGGAGTGCAAATAGCAGAAATTGAATCAGAGGCGACAATCATTTTAGCAATTTACAAATAACAGAAAATGAATCGGAGGGATGATGATTCTTTTAGCCATTATAAGTCAATTCGGTTGGCGACCCTGATGGCGAGGCGCGATCGACCTTTTTGACTTATCCTGGGATCGCATCCTGTCCCTTGCGGAAAAACTGCTTTAAAATCTCTCCGGGCTGTCTGTCCCAGGTATCGATATGTTCGTAAATTAAGCCGTCTTTATCCAGTTTATAAGTAGAGTAGCCGTTAAAAAAAATCCGAGCTTTCCAGGGAACCCGCAGTGTCCCGCGAACAGTCCAATTTGCCACAATAGTATCATGGGCTGTCTGACCTGCGTCGTGCAGGTCGAAGTAAATCTCGTTAAAGAATAGCTGCCCGTGAAATCGCAGAGTCCAAAAGATAATGCGATAGTTGATTTTTCCTTTAAATTTGTTAACAGGGTCTTGAAAATAAACATCTTTTGTGTAGATGTCGTAGGAGATGTCTTTCTCAAAAAGCGTCGGGAGATCCGCTTTCAGGGTATCTACTGCTTGTTCTACCTGGATTTGATATTCGATCGCGCTCAAACTACCACCTTGTGACAGTATTAATTTATAACTTTAAATGAATAATCTCGATCGGCAGCGGGAGGAGCAAAAAATTGATACTTCATCCAGCTCTAATCTTACCTCTAATTATATTGTCCGCGCCGGCCTTTCTGCTGACCCGGACTTGCGACATCGAAACCTTGGCACAGATTTGACAGAAAACCCCCACTCCTCTGACATTCTCGCAGAAATCAACAGCGGCAAGCTGTTGATGGTAGATAGCCGTCGCCGGAACGGCCTAATTTTGATTAAACGCTTCCACGCGGAGTTTGCCGGGCCTGGGGCTGCCGTTGGGGGCGCTTTTGATGTTGACTCTGTGCAGGCGATTCCCGTGGGCGATTTTTGTTTGGTTTGCCCTCAATCTCCCGAAGAAATACAGAAAGCTTTGGGAATTCGGCGGCAGTGGGTGCGGTTAATGGAACAGTTAACGGCAAAGCCTACAGCTTTGGAACGCGCACAAATGGTTTTAACTCAGTTTGAACAATATTTGGATTCGGAAACGGTGGCACAAATTCCCGATGAAGCTTTGGCACTTTTAGTAGGCGTATTTCCCCAAACCATTCGGGCGGCACGACAGATTGATAATTAAAAATGTTATTACATCATTTTAGCCGTAGGTTGGGTTGAGGAACGAAACCCAACGCAACCGATGTTGATGTTGGGTTTCCACTATCGTTCCAACCCAACCTACGCAAGATTTGTTGCAAAATTAATATTCATCATTCCTGACCAACTTCATTGTCCCATTCAATCAGAACATTCGCGCCCCAATCCCTTGAATAAGAACCATCATTCACATAGCGATGAAAACTGGAATATTCCCAATCGCGTGGTGCGGCAACTAATCCATGCTTGACCGGATTATAATGAATGTAATCCACATGATTTGCAAAATCCACTTCATCTCTAATTTGATGCTCCCAAAACCGCCTCTGCCAGATAGCTTGCTCACCTTTTTTCAAACGAGACACTGAACGACTTTGTTTATATTGCTCAGGACAATTACGACTGAAATAATTCTTTATCAATCGCCAGCGAGTTGAAAAATTAGCATCTTGAGCGGGCAGCGTCCAAATACAATGGAGATGGTCGGGTAAAACAACAATAGCATCAATTGTAAAGGGAAATCTAGCTATAACATTGCGGAATGCAGCGCGAAGCAACTCTACCATTTCGGGGTCAGAAAATAAGCTTTGGCGCTGATAGGTAACAATAGTAAAAAAGTAGGTAGCTCCGGGAGTTTTTAGACGACGATACTGCATGGGCTAAGCACTGATTTTTATAGTGTAGGTTGGGTTAAGGAACGAAACCCAACATTCTGTATCAGCCGTGGAGTTGAGGAACGAAACCCAACATTATTAATAAATTGGGTGTTGGGTTTTGCTATCGCTCAACCCAACCTACAGAATGCCAGCTTACTTAATAATGTAGGTTGGGTTGAGGCACGAAACCCAACACTCTATGTAATTTGATTAATTTCGCTGATTCGACAGCATTTTTATGGAGTTTTGTCAAGTCAAAATCCCAGAAATTCGATCGACTGTTCGCTGATTTTCCTCCGGGCTACCCACCGTAATTCGCAAACCTCCGCCAGTATGCCTAATTAAAGTACCTCCCTCTTTTAGCTGCTGCATGATTTGTTTGTGTTCCTGTTCGGCAGATTCGCCCTCACCGGCTTTCACCCGCAGGTAAACGAAGTTAGCCGCACTCGGCCAAACTAGCAATTTTTGATGCTGAGTTAGCGCTGCTATTAATTTGGTTCTTTCTGATAGAGTTTCGGGAATGGTTGCTAGCAATAACTGCCGCTGCGCTAGGGCTAACTCGGCTGCAGCTTGCGAGAAACTGGGAAGGTTGTAGGGGAGGCGGATTTTTTCTAAGGTGGCTGCGAGTTCGGGATGGGCGATCGCATATCCGACTCTCATTGATGCTAATCGAAAAGCTTTGGAAAATGTCCGCAAAATTATCCAATTCGGATGCTGTTGTAACTTTGCAGCTAAAGTATTTTGGCTGAATTCAAAATAAGCTTCGTCAATTACTACTAATATTTCCGACGGCAAAGTTTCCAGCCATTTTATTTCATCTGCTGTCAAAGCATTGGCTGTGGGGGAATTGGGATGGACGACAAAGACGGCGCGCACGGGGGGATTTTGATTTTGGTCTATCGCCCTTTTAGCAGCCTCGATATCGATTTCAAAAGTCTCCTCTTTCCGCTGAGCACTGACAACGGGAATGCCGAGGGTTTGGGCGATTATTCCATACATCGAAAAGGTGGGATTGGCAACGAAAATAGAGCCTGTACCGCCTAAGCAAGTAGCTATTAAGATGGATCTAATTAGTTCGTCGGAACCGTTGCCCACAGAAATATTGTCGGCTGTAATGGCGGTTTTTGGCACTGTAACCCCCCCTAGCCCCCCCTTGTTAAGGGCGGGGACATTTAGGGATTCATTGACGTATTCGGCGATCGCCTGTTTGAGCGCTGCGTGACCTCCGTCGGGATAGCGATTTGTCTCAATTAACTGCTGGTAAGTCCAAGCTAGGTTTTGTTTTAATTCTTCTGGCAAGTCGTAGGGGCATTCGTTGGTATCGAGGCGATCGATCGCACTTTCCGAATGCGCTGGTTCTCCTGATGTGCCGCCCGGATGGGGAGTGTATGCGGTAAGTTCGGCTAAATCTTTTCGGATAAAGGGAAGCATGGTATAATTTAGGACTTTTTATTTTAGATAATCTGCTTAGAAGCATCTGAACTTAGCATAGAGCTTGTTCTATCTCGAAAGCAAGAGGAGAGAAGGAATTGAGTTTCTGTCGATCGATTGATGCGTAGGCTGTAACAAATTGATTATTTTGATAAAGTAACTGCTGATATTTGGAGACCGAGTATGAAAGTCAAGCCTTCCGATATATCTAAAAATGCCGTCGCTACCCTCATAGCTTTGAGTTTGGCTGTTCTCCCTTCAGCTATGCCTGCCTCAGCTCAAACCGAGTCAGCTCCGGCACAGAACAATACTGATTCTAATGGAGTTGTTCTAGACAGAACTCCATTTCAAGAAAGCAAGGAAGACAACAATCATTGGGGTGCTTTGGGTTTGTTGGGCATCCTCGGTTTGGCGAATCTGTTTCGCAAGGATGAACCCAAACGCTACCGCGATCCGATGGGCGAATAATTTTTTAAACGGCATCGTGTTCGAGGACTCCGCTAACGCACAAGCCAAAAAATCAGATCGACTGTCCTCGATTCAGAAACCGGGTTTTTTACGAAAATACTGAATTATTGCGTTTAATTATGGCAAAAAACCCGGTTTCTTTGATATAGATGGGCATTTTTGCCAGAAACTTTACTCAATCCCGCCACAAAGCAATCCCGCCCAACAAACCGCTGACATTCGGTACTATTTTAACCTGCGGCGGTAACTCAACAGCAATCTTTTTAGTATTGCCGCCGCCGATGTAAATGCGATCGCAGTTAAAGAGATTTTGCAGATACGTGAGCGCTTTTTCCAAACGGCGATTCCATCTTTTGGAACCGACTGTATCTAATGCCGATCGCCCTAATTGCTGTTCGTAAGTTTCCCCTTTGCGAAACGGGTGATGTCCTAACTCTAGATTTGGCACCAAGATACCATCGACAAATAAAGCAGAACCGAAACCGGTGCCCAGGGTAATTACTAATTCTACCCCCGTCCCAGCAATTGCTCCCAATCCTTGAATATCGGCATCGTTAGCCACTCGCACAGGTTTTCCCAAGCGATCTTTAAGGGTAGTTTCTAAGTCAAAATCTATCCAAGAGGGATCTAAATTCACTGCGGTTTTGATGACGCCTAGACGCACGACGCCGGGAAAACCGACGGATACTCGGTCAAATTCCCCTTGTCCGCTTGCTAAAGACGCGATCGCCTCTAGTACGGGTTCCGGTTTCGGCGGTTGAGGCGTTTCTAAACGGCTGCGTTCCGTTTGGGGTTCGCCTTCATCGTCCAAAACCATAACTTTGATGCCGCTTCCGCCAATGTCAACGGCTAAGGTGCGAGTCGATCGATCTTGTTCAGTCATTTGAGTGTTAAGACTTGCAAGTTGGTCAAATTTTAATTTTTGAATTGGCAAAACTTTTGAATCGCTTCCCAAATTTCCGCTAGGACATTTCCCAAAGAATGATCGTCTTCTAATTCGATTAATTGCACCCAGGGACGGTTAGCGGCAAAATCTCTGCTAGCTTGAATCGGTATTATTGTATCATGCTTGCCGTGAAGAATTAACGTAGGCACTGAACGGATTAATTTTTGTTCGTGGTATTGACCCATGTCAGCCAAAAACTGATAATTCAGTGGCAGATAACCTTGTTCGCCGTAGTGGTAAACGGGCAAATATTTCTCAGACTGCCATTTTTCTAACTGTTGTTGTCCCAACAGCGGCACCCAGTGGGAGATAAATTCAAAAGCCGGTGCTAACAAAACTATTTGTTTTACTGACAATTGTCGCTGGGCCAACCAAGCCGCTGTCAGCCCCCCAAAACTAGACCCAATTATGGTTACTCCCCCGATATTTTTTACCTTTTCTGTGGGAGATTGGGAGGATTCGGTTGGCAAAAATTCTGTTTCTATTTGGTTTAATTGGCGAGTGAGAGTGAGCCCAGAAAAATCGTTTTGATTGAGATCGGGAGTTTTTAGGTCAATTCCTACGTAAGAAAAGCTATCTCGGAAATATCTTGCCTTAAGGGAATCGGGACTTGATGCAAATCCGTGTAAATAAATGTAACTCGAATGGTTTTTTAAATTCATTCAGTAATTGATATTTAACAACAAATATTAATTATAACACCCACAGCCCCGACTTCTTTAAGAAGTCGGGGCTCTAATAAGCCGTGAACAAAATGGCACTATTACTGCGATTTTTGACGGTTTTGCATCCGGTTTTTAGCATTTTGTCGGCGCTGCTGCATCAGTTGAGCGAATTGGCTGCGCTGTTCAGGCGTGAGCACTTCTCGCAATGCGAGTGTATTTTCAAATTGCACCTCTTCAAACTGCTGTCTCAATCCCATTATTTGACGGTGTTTTTCACGGATTTCGCTGGCATTTGCCGTGCCGGACATCATCGTGTCCAATTCTTGTCGGGCTTGGCGAACTGCTTGCATTCGCTGGGAAAGTTGGTCTTTGTAGCGATCGCGCACTGCCTGCATTTGCTGCTTTTGGTCGGCACTTAAATTCAGTTGCTCAAACATCCCACCTTCCTTGCCAGCGGGTCGATTTGGACGCTGATTTTGGGCAATTGTTTCCGGTTCTAAAGGATTAGGAACTGCTATTGCTGCGGCTGTGCTGCCGAGAGTCACCATTAAAACGGCTAGGGCAGAAATACGACGAATTGACATGAAAATTACCTCTTTGATATTACTTCTTTGTTGGCGGTTCGCTTTCCGAGGAAACTGGGAAATTCAACCAGTCTGTTTGCGGACGATCGGTCATATTTTCTTGGGGAGAATCATGGAGTACACCCTCCCAGTTAGTCACTAAAAATGCTTCTAAGTTAGCTGTTTCCTCATCGGGTAATTGTGCAGTCTCAAACGGACGGTAGCCAGACCAAAAAAGTAGCAGGCTAGCAGCAATCGCAGACGACACAGCCCACTTAGAAACAGATAATATTTTTAACCTGTCCTGAGACTTGGGTGACGTAGTTACTCGCCTTTTTTCCCGGTGGGTTTCATTAAGAATGCTCGCCTGATTAGTTTCTATTGCTGCTAGAATTTTTTGCTCTAAATCTGGTGCAGCTTCAGGAATATGGGCTCGATGTTGCTTCAAGAAATTAACTAACTCTTGGTCGCTGCTTGGGTTATTCATAGCTCGCTGACACCTTCTTTTTGCAAAAATTGCCGCACAGCATTTCGGGCATAAAACACGCGAGATTTGACAGTTCCGGCAGGCAGTCCCAGAATTTGGGCTACTTCTTTTTGCGGGATGTCTTCTAAGTCGTGCAGCACCAAAACGCTGCGGTGTTCAAAGCTCAATTGCTCCAGTCCGCGCTGCACTAAATCTTGATAGTGCAACTGCATCAAGTCCGATGTGTTATCTTTGAGAATAACCCGATCCATTGTTTCTTGATTTTTGAGTTGGGAGTCAAAAGAATGCTGTTTAGCAAATGCTTGTCTTTGGTCGGAAGCCACATTCCAAGTGATTCGATAAAGCCAAGTAGAAAAGTTTTCCTGGTGCTTGAGTTTGGGCAATCCTTTCCAGACTCGCAGGAATACTTCTTGCGCTAAATCGTCAAGAAGCGAGGGGCCGCAGAGTTGGTAAAGGGTTGACCTGACTTTGTGTTGATAGCGTTGGTAAAGGTAGCGAAAGCAAGTGCGATCGCCCTTTAAACATTGAGCAACTAAGTCCGAGTCGGAACAGTCATCGATTAAAACATTGGCTGACACAGCTAACACCTGTGAAGTCTCCCCCACCAGTTCGTTATCTGAAGTGTTTAGACAGGGCGATCGCGAAAAAGGTTCAAATCATTTAAAATTTTATTTTAAGCATGAATCCGCTTGGGGTGTAAAAATGCACCAATGTCAGTAACAGGCTTTCCGGCCTGTTCCACAAAAATTAAATTTTCTTGTGGGGAGTAGGGGTTGGGCTTCTAGCCGGCCCCTAACAGGCTTTCCGGCCTGTTCCACAAAAATTAAATTTTCTTGCGCGCCGTAGGGTTTGCTATGGCGACCCGTCCCCAATATCGGTTCTAACTATTTACAGCATTTTTCCAATAAGTATAAGTTTCTAAACCAATACTTTCTTTATTTTCATTATATATCTTATCTAAACATTTGAAAAGAGCCAAAGCATAATTTTTCAATCCCAACTCTGTCAAACTTGTGAGAATCCTAGTCAGCCGCAGGTAGTTGTGATTAAATTTTTCAATCCACTCTCTTTTTCTTGACAAATATTCCTCGGATTTGGCAATTACAATTTCGGCGTTTTCGCCTTCGCGGCATTCCAGCCCGTAAAACGCCAGCATGACTTTTAGAGATTTGAATAAGCGACTTCTCAACACTTCACTTGTTCTAAAAGCTTGAATTACCTCATCATTTAAAGTCGGAGCGCTGGAATTAAAGCGACTCTTTTCTCTCAAGGGAAATAGCCATTGAATGTAATTGTGTACGGATTCTAGCTTCTGGTAATCCCACGACCAAATATCCTCGATCGCCCGACCTTGCGAATCAGGCTGCTGACCGAGATAGAATGCTAAAATTTTGTTTTGTTTGGTTGAATCACTCATTAATCTGCTATACAAAAAATCAGAAGGTTACTCTTCAGTCGGTTAAAACTCAGATGTTACACCAATATAAATAAAGGAATTTATCGCGGGGTGGGGGCGGGTTTTTGAGTCTTTGGGTATCTCTTTAAGCTATTGGTGAACCCGCCCCTACAGATTTTTAAGAATGTTGTTCTTCAGTCAGTTTTAACTCACATCTTGCACCATTCGCAATTACCTGTAGGGGCGGGTTCGCCAACAGCCTCTCCGGTTGCAGATAGGTTAAATAAACCCGCCCCAACCCCACCAATAGCCCTTTATTGAGATTGGTGCAAGATTTCAGTTTCAACCGACTTTAGCTATTAGCCAGGGGTTTAAACCCCTGGCCGCTTCCCCCGCTTTACCGCAGAGTCACAAACTCTTCAGCAGTCGATGGGTGAATGCCAATAGTCGCGTCGAAGTCTTTCTTCGTAGCTCCCATATTAACCGCGATCGCCATTCCTTGAATAATCTCGCCCGCGTCTTTCCCCACCATGTGCACGCCCAAAACTCTGTCAGTATTAGTTTCAACAACTAACTTGACAAAAGTTTTCTCATCTGCACCTGTCAAAGCATGAAACATCGGTCTAAACTTGGCTGTATAGCACTTAATTGATTCGGGAAACTTGGCTTTAGCCTCTTCTTCTGTTAAGCCAACTGTAGCTGCTTCCGGCTGCGAAAATACTGCTGATGCAACATTTTCGTGACTGATCGATCTGGGGTTATTACCAAATTCAGTATCTGCAAAAGCGCGGCCTTCGGCGATCGCAATTGGCGTTAAATTGATGCGGTTTGTGCAATCTCCCACTGCAAAAATGTGGGGCTGACTGGTGCGGCTGTCTTTGGTAACTGCGATCGCACCTTTATCTATTTCTACTCCCGCATTTTCTAAACCCAATTTTTCTAAATTAGGCTGACGCCCGGTAGCGCACAACAGCGCGTCTACTACTAGCGTTCCTTCGGCTGTTCCCGACAAAGTTAATTTTAAGCCTTCTGGGGTTTTCTCTATTTTGTCGATCGAGCTTTCTGTCAAAATTTCTATGCCGTGCTTAATCATTCCTTCTTGAACGTTGGTGCGAATTTCTGTGTCGAAGTCGTTCAAAATTAAGTCACGGCGGATGATTTGACTTACTTTGCTGCCCAACCCGTTCATGATGCAAGCAAATTCGACGCCGATGTAGCCGCCACCCCAAATTGCCAACCGTTTTGGCTGCTCTTTTAGCAAGAAGATTTCGCGGGAAGTAATCGCGTGTTCGATACCAGGAATGTCAATGCGATGGGCTTCTCCGCCGACTGCAATTAAGATTTTGGCGGCGGTGATTTTTCTGTCACCAACTTCGACGGTATTGGGGTCAATAAATTTGGCGTATCCTGAGATTAATTCGACTCCGGCTTTTTCGAGAAAGCTGATGTGCAGTTTGCTGAGTCGGCGCACTTCTGTGTCTACCGTGGTGACAAGTTTGTCCCAATCAAAGCTGCTTTCTACTGGACTCCAACCGTAGCCCACCGCATCTTCGTAAAGGTGCGAAAATGTGGAGGCGTACACCATGAGTTTTTTGGGGACACAGCCGCGAATTACACAGGTTCCGCCTACTAAGTCATTTTCGGCGATCGCCACTTTTGCGCCGTAGGATGCTGCTCGCTTGGAACTCGCCAATCCGCCGGAACCCGCACCTATCACAAACAAGTCGTAGTCGTATGTCATAATTGTCTGTACCTTCTTATCGCCCACTTACCAATTTTACGCTTTACTTTTCTTAATGATATCTCAAAAAAATTTTGTTTTTTTTTGGGGTCAACTACTTTACTTTTTGCGCTGACTGAGGTATTATTTAATAATAGGAATCTGTGCATTAATTTTAAAATTGCTCACACTCCCATTATTAGACTATAGCACAAGCGACCGACAAGAAACATATAAAAATGTAAATTTTTTTTCTGCGGCAGATGAGGAAATAGCTAATTATAGTTCTCGGAGACAACCACCATGCAAGTCACGACCGAACAAATTATTTATCCATGCAGCGACGGTCAACCAATGGCAGATAGCACAATTCAATACAAATTAATCGTCAAAATCAAAGAAGGTTGCGAATCGCTGTTTAAAAACGACCCAAACGTGTTTGTAGCAGCCGATTTACTGTGGTATCCAGTTGAAGGTAGACCAGACATTTCCCAAGCACCCGATGTCATGGTAATATTTGGCAGACCAAAGGGCGATCGACGTTCCTACCTGCAATTTAACGAAGATAATATTGCTCCCCAAGTTGCGTTTGAGATTCGCTCTCACAACGACAGACAAACCAAGATGTACAAAAAACTTTCATTTTACAATCGCTATGGAGTCGATGAATATTACCTTTACGATCCCGAAAGCAACGATTTGAGCGGTTGGCAAAGAATTGAAGGAAACTTAGAAATAATTGAGCCGATGGAGGGCTGGGTAAGTCCGAGATTGGGAGTACGATTTGAGTTGGGCGAAGCTGGGTTAGAAATTTATCGACCCGATGGACAAAGGTTTCTTTCCTATGCGGAATTGGAGGAACAGGGGGAATTAAACCGCCAGCGTGCCGAACAAGAAGCTCAAAGAGCCGAACAGGAAGCTCAAAGAGCCGAACAAGAAGCTCAAAGAGCCGAACAAGAAGCTCAAAGGGCCGAACAAGAAGCTCAAAGGGCCGAACGTTTGGCAGCAAAACTGCGCGAATTGAACATCGATCCTGAGAGCATTTAAGCGACAAATTGTTTAATTTAGGGCTGACGCATCAAGACCGCAGAAACCGGGTTTTTTATGGTTTATGCGCGCTGTAGCGAATGATTTCAGTGAAAAAACCCGGTTTTTCACCACCCTTGTGTAAGCCCATAATTACAACTTGTCCGACTTGTTTAAAGTCCCGAAGCAATCTCCATTCTTCGGGATTGGTTCACTTCAATCCGCCGCATTTGCAATGAGCCCTGATACTGAAATTAGCGTCCAAACGATCGCCGCGACCGCCGCCAAAACCGATAAGAAGTGTTAAGTTAGTAGTTAGTTGTGTCGATCGCACAGAAAAAAAATGCCTGAACTACAAACCGATACATACCAAGACCTCGACCCGCAAGTCCTCTCAAAGCCCGTTGTTGTCGGTCTGGAAGATGTAACAAAAGTTTACGGGATTGGCGACCTGGAAGTTCGCGCCTTAAACGGCGTCAGCTTGACGGTAAGACAAGGAGAATATTGCTCGATTATGGGCGCGTCGGGTTCCGGCAAATCTACAGCTATGAATATTATCGGCTGTCTCGATCGACCTACGACCGGCAGTTACTACTTAGACGGCGTAGATGTCGCCCAAATGCCCGAATCAGAATTAGCCGGAATTCGCAATCTAAAATTAGGTTTTGTCTTCCAACAATTTCACCTGTTGCCTCAACTGACAGCATTAGAAAATGTCATGTTACCGATGGTTTATGCCGGCATTCCCGCAGCAGAAAGACGCGAACGGGGAATAGACGCTTTAACGAAAGTAGGTTTGGAAAGTCGGCTGCAAAACAGACCGAATCAACTATCAGGAGGACAGCAGCAGCGGGTAGCCATCGCCAGGGCTATTGTCAACCGTCCCGTGTTGTTGCTGGCTGACGAACCTACAGGTGCATTGGATACAAAAACTACTCAAGAAGTAATGGATATTTTTACAGAATTCAATGAAAGTGGCATGACTGTTGTTATGGTAACGCACGAACCCGAAGTAGCGCGCCAAACTCGCCGCGTTGTCTGGTTCCGCGACGGTAAAGTTATTCACAACAATCTCAACCCCGAAGAGCTTTCACACGCTGTATTTTAGTATAATAGTCCGCGAACAGTCGGCGAGTTCAATCGCTTCTAGTCAAACGAAGTTTGCCTGCGCCGACTAAAAAATCAAGAGGGTATCATATCAACTCCGCTAGCATCGGAATTGTAAAATCAAATCAACAGTCAACAGTCAACAGTCAACAGTCAACAGTTGATATGTGATTAATGAAAAGCACTCGGAAAAGCTTCCCAAACTCGATCGACAAAATCTCTAAGTTGCCGAGATGCGATCGTACCATCCTTTTTCTCAGCATCCAGAGAGTGCAACTCAGTCAACAGTGAAATTACTTCAGTATCAAAAGCCTCCCGAAACAAGCTCAGCGGCCACAGCAAATCAGCACCATCTCGCAAATCGGATAAAGTGTATTCTGCCGAAAAATCCTTCCCCGACGCCGATACAACTAACATTAAAGGGCGCACCCAACAAACTTGACGTGCCTCAACCACTTGGATTACCTCGGAATGCAGGCACGCATCTCCACATTTTAAACTGACAATTTGACCAGGCTTAAAGTTCAAAGCACAACCCATTAATGCTGACTTTTAATACATATATAACCAAGCAAAATAAATGCTGCAGCTCTCGACAGCGCCCAAAAACATTATATCATAATTCGTTCTTTCTTCTTCCTGAAATCCGTTATATCCGTTACATCCGTCGAGCGAATCCGTTGCCGAACTTCCTTCTTCCAGACATCCGTTACATCCGTCGAGCGAATCCGTTGCCGAACTTCCTTCTTCTCAACTTTCATCAAGCTTTTTAAGAGCCATTTCGAGATCGGCTGTCAACAATCGTGCTTCTTTTTTACCACCGCCACCATTGGCATAATCCGCCACGGAAATCGGAGCACCGATCGCAATTTTTACCTGAGCACCCCATTGAGGAATCCGCGGGCGATAGCGGATACTCATCGGTACAATTTTCACCCCCAAACCCGGTTTGCTTAACTCTGCTTGCATTGCCAAACGCGCCAATCCAGGCTTGATCGGGTGAACTTCGCCATCCTGAAAAATACCGCCTTCGGGAAAAATCACCAACATTTCCTTGTCGAGGAGTAGTTCCACCCCGTAACGGAGACTCCCAATTGCCGGATGCTTGAGATCCACAGCAAACCCCCCCAAATGTCTGATGAACCAACCTTGCAGTCCTTTGACCTCATCAGCAGTTACCATAAACCGCAAATCGCGTCCAGTCACCTTCTGTCCCGTTGAATAGGGCATCATCAGGGCATCCCACCGGGAGCGGTGCGTAGGGGCTAAGATGACAGGCCCGTCTTTCGGCAAGTGCTCCTGTCCGGTTATCTCAATCTTGCCAAAATGAAACGGTAGGACAACATAGTGACCTAGCGGATAGAGCAAGGAGGTTAACCAAGGAGAAACGCGAGAGGTATTAGATGCTACCTTGGCAGGCATTGGCTTCACTAGAGATGATTTACTGGACTCAACGGCGATCGTGGCGGTGTGGGGCATAGCAATTAAGCTGCTGGATCGATATCTAAAGTCTAAAGTAAGGTGTTGGCCAAATCTTTAGTTTTTGGATCGGGACACTTTTGCTATTGGCCTTGTGCCGATCGAGCGATCGCGCCCGCAAGAGATAATCTCTAACAGGTAAAACCTCAACCAACCGGACAGCAATAATGCAGAGCAGTCTGCCACCTCGAAAGCTTGAGCGGGCCATTACGGATCTATTATTTCAGTTAAAGGATCAATTTCGATTAAACATCGCCCCCAAGAAAGTAAAAAATTTTACCTGTTAATTTTTCCGGCGCGCTTCAAACCAAGAAAGCAACCGATCGCGGCAAACAGACTCCATAATACCGCCGACCACCTCTAAGCGGTGACACGAATAGGCGCTATCGGGAATATTAGCCGCAGTCCGAATCGTGCCAGTTTTCGGGTCATCTGCTCCGTATACCAGCAGACGAATCCGAGCTTGGACGATCGCACCAGCGCACATCGGGCAAGGTTCCAGCGTTACGTAGAGCGTGCATTGGTTGAGATGCCAGTCTTGCAAAACTTTGCCTGCAGCCCGCAAAGCCAAGATTTCAGCGTGAGCAGTCGGATCGCAATCTCGCTCTCGTCGATTTTGGGCTTCGGCAATCAATTTGCCAGTACCGTCAACAATGGCAGCACCCACGGGTACTTCACCAGCATCACCGGCTGCTTGCGCCAGTTCCACAGCCCTAGCCATCCACCGTTTGTGAATAAAATAAGTAGTCTGACTAATAGATAACGGCTCAGCTTTATAATTCACGTCATACCTAAGTAACAGAAAAACTTAAGATCGATAAAGAAAGTTACATTACAGCTTAATCGAGAGTCTTTAATTATGGACACAACTACGATTACCACTGAAATTGTTGAGCTGTTGTGCCGCATTAGCCGGCAAAAGCTGCGCGAACAAGATATCACTCCTTTGGTAGTGTTTCTGACGGCTCTAATTTCCATCCTGCGCGGAGTAATGATTATTGACAGGACGATCGCAGTTGAAGAAGAAGAACGGCTGCAAAAGACTCTCAAAGCCTTTGCCAGCGGCGACCGCGATCGGGTAGAACTAATTCAGCGCCTTGTCAAAGGAGTATCCAAACAGCAGGTTTACTTCAACCCCACGGAATTGCTAACCCTGACAGCTTTGTTCTCAGAATCAGAAAAACTATTGCTCATCGGTTCCGGCTACGAAATGTCAGCGGCCGACGGACACATCGACCTGCGGGAGCAAATGTACCTACAGTCGATCGCAAATCGGCTCGGCCTCGACTCCCGACACATTGCAGTCATAGACACTTTATTTACTAAAGAAGGAACCCTCGACTCAGAAGCTTTTGCCGAAGTTCAAGCTTTACTCGATCCCAGCGAATTCGAGTCCCGCGATCCGGTATTTGGCAAAGCAGCAAAGCACTTGCTGAGTATTTTACTCCGCAAATAATCCAGCGCATATAAATTTTGGGGCAGTACAAAGTAGTGAGAGAGAAGTTCAAGGATTTAACGGTGTTTCCATTTGAGATGGGACTTGGACGCTCTTACCCTCAAAAACCGAGTTGTGCAACCCCTACCAAGAGCGCTGCACGGCGTATCTCGATCGAAAACCTGGTTTCTGCCTAAGTCCCGCTTTATTTTTTGGCAAGAGTCGATCGACCCTTGTATCCCATTGAACCGAATGCCTCTAGAATCTAAAAACGACTTGTCGCTGCCTTGATTGACTCAGCTCAATCTCAAATCTCAAATTGATTGATTATGCAAATTGAATGGCAAACCGCCAAAACCTACGAAGACATTCTCTATCACAAAAGCGGCGGCACCGCCAAAATTACCATCAATCGACCTCACAAACGGAACGCTTTCCGTCCCAAAACCGTGCAGGAACTGTGCGATGCCTTTACTGATGCCCGCGAAGACACAAAAGTTGGCGTTGTCCTGTTCACCGGTGCGGGGCCTCATACAGACGGGAAATACGCCTTTTGCGCCGGCGGCGACCAAAGCGTGCGGGGCTCGGCGGGATATGTAGACGAAGGTGGCATACCCCGGTTGAACGTGCTCGACTTGCAGAAGTTGATTCGATCTATGCCCAAAGTTGTAATTGCTTTAGTTGCAGGCTACGCAATTGGAGGGGGTCACGTTCTGCACTTAATTTGCGACTTGACGATCGCTGCTGACAATGCTATTTTCGGACAGACCGGCCCCAAAGTAGGCAGTTTCGACGGTGGTTTCGGAGCTAGCTATCTCGCCAGAGTTGTCGGCCAGAAAAAAGCCAGAGAAATTTGGTTTTTATGCCGCCAGTACAGCGCGCAGCAAGCCCTAGAAATGGGTTTAGTCAACTGCGTCGTACCCGTCGAACAACTAGAAATAGAAGGGATTCAGTGGGCTGCGGAAATTCTCGAAAAAAGTCCGATCGCGATTCGCTGCTTGAAATCCGCTTTTAATGCCGACTGTGACGGTCAAGCCGGTTTGCAAGAACTGGCGGGAAATGCAACTTTGCTGTACTATATGACCCAAGAAGGCGCCGAAGGCAAACAAGCCTTTTTGGAAAAACGGGAACCTGATTTTAGTCAATATCCTTGGCTGCCATAACTGGATAGAGAAATCAGTTTTTTTTATGCGCTCATATTAAAGTAGATGCTGCTGATTTTTCTGAGTTAGTAAACCCCAATGCACCCTGTAGTCCAAAAGTGTCAGTATTGATACCTGTTGCCAAAAAGAATGAAACTGCTTTGCCAGATCCAAACCATGATAACGATCGGTGATTCCCCAATCGAAAATCGAAAATCGAAAATGGTATCAGCAGCAGGGCAGCCGACGAACTAGACCGAGACTGCAGCCGATTTTTCGGTTAACGTTGTGCCTGTAAGCTGGCAGGCATTGCGCTCGGAAAGAGTGACGGTGGCATCGTGCAGCGTCAGAGTCGATTCTTGCCACAGTCCAATTTCTTCTATGTTTTCCCAAGAAGACCTAAAAGGCGAAACCGCTAAAGCACAAGCTTTCCAGTGACTTTGAACCGGCCCGCCCAGCAAAGCGCAAACACCTCCGCGTCTGCCTTCAGGGGTATAGTGACGGCAGTGACCACAAGCTGAAGTTAAAGGGGCAGTGAATGAGGTTTGCATAAAAGTTCTTAGGGAAATCATTTTCATCTCTAATTCTCCTTTGTAGAGCTAGCCGATTTTAGAGCATCCCAACCTTTATGCTGTCTGGGTTGTAGCGATCCCCGGAGCATAAATAAATTTTATAATTTATTTATAATCTCGTTATATATAGAAACAATTGGCTCGGTGCTTGCTCATTGTATAGGTAAAAACACAGGTTAAAAGTTTATAAAGCCGTTAGGGATCAAGAAAAAGTACAAATGCCCAACGAGTATGAGAGGTTACAAATAAGCGGTAGCTGAGAATACAAAAATTGGCTGAGAGGGTCGGTAAGCTGCCTCCGGGAAACAGCAACAATTAAGTTTTAAAATGAAAATGAAAAATAGCTGCAGGCGATCGGGCCCCTGTTGCATTGACGCCAAAAGTAGCTAATCATAAAATAGGCAAGTTTTCAACTAAAACAGCAGGAGTCCCGCACTCTGACGGTACTCCGTTGAGTGACGGGAGGAATGCGCGTGAGGCTCAAGAGCTGAACAAATTATCTATAAACGCAACAGAATTTATTCAATAAGTGATACACTCTTGTCATGAAACAAGTCCTGACAGTATCTTGCAAACTTCAAGTAACGCCTGAGCAGTCCCTCAAACTTGATGCGACCCTTCAGGCGTTCGCTAATGCTTGTAAATATGTGAATCAAACTGTGCCGCCAACTCTGACAAATGAATTGGCGATGCAATCCTTGGTATATCACGATGTCAGAGATATGTTTGGACTTTCGGCACAGCTAGCAATCCATGCTATTAGACGGGTTTCTGGCAACAGAAAAACAGCTAAAAAAGATGGGAAGCCAGTCCGTAGCTTTGCTCCTACTAGCGTCACTTACGATACCCGTATCTTTTCTTTTAGGGAAAAAGATTGGACAGTAAGTCTGACTACTACTGGTGGTAGGGAACGGTTTGTACTGGCTATCGGAAACTACCAACTTGGATTATTGAAAGGTCAAAACCCCAAGACTGCTACTTTGTGCAAACGCAAAAATGGCAGTTACTATCTTAATATTCAGCTTGAATCTCAGCCAGCCGAGCCTCCACCCAGCAATCAAGTTTTGGGTTGTGACTTGGGTAGGACTGATATTGCAGTTACTTCTGATGGAGATACATTTAGCGGTAAACAAGTTACCAAAGTTAGAAACCATTATGCCAAGTTGAGAGCAAATATCCAGCGAAAAGCCACGAAAGGCACGCGCAGCACTCGGCGTAGATGTCGAGAACTGTTGAAACGGTTGTCGGGCAAGGAAAAGCGCTTTCAGACCTTGGTAAATCACACTATCAGTCACCGTATCGTAACCAAGGCTAAGAACAAAAATCAAGTTGTCGCTTTGGAAGATTTGACGGGAATTAGGGAACGCACAAACCAGCAGCCACGCTCGAAAAAAGAGCGGAGACGATTCAATAGCTGGGCCTTTTTTCAGTTGCGCCAATTCCCGATCTACAAAGCTATAAAGCATAGCGTAAAGATTTTGTTTGTGGAGCCTAGATACACTAGCCAAATGTGCCACAAATGCAATCATATTAACCCT
This sequence comes from Microcoleus sp. M2_D5, assembly GCF_036701935.1. Lineage (NCBI taxonomy): Bacteria > Bacillati > Cyanobacteriota > Cyanophyceae > Oscillatoriales > Microcoleaceae > Microcoleus > Microcoleus sp. M2_D5. Next base: position 30,841 of record NZ_JAUBRP010000059.1, read on the forward strand.
GTAAAGGGTGAATATTATAGAAACGGCAAAAAGTTTGCTTGTGGTCATTTTGGATGGAAAGGTGATGCCGACTTAAACGGCAGTAAGAATATTGCTGCTATTGGGGCTTTCGTAAATAAGCCCTTATGTTCGAGATTGTTTTGCAATGTGCAAGATCGTTTCAGGGCTATTGAAAGCCCACACTGTACCTGTACTCAGGGAGCGTGCGGGGTAATTTACGCTTCTTGTTTATCTCTATAATCAAAACATTAAAATTAATTCAGAGGCGGTAGGAGTTTTGCTAATGAGTAAGCGTTCTTCGGTTGAATCCCCAAATCATCAATCCTCTTCAACCCCAATCAAGCCTGCTTTGCAAGCAGTCCTGGGGAGTCTAGATGTAAACCTAGAAGCAGAACTGGCCACATACAGAAGGCACAGGCGGCGGGCAGAACAGTGGGTGTCGCCCTCAGTTCGTGCCGGCAAGCAGACAGCCACAACCGAGCAACAGCTAGCCCAAAATTTGGCGCCGGAGACTGCGGAGGAAACCCAGCAGCCGCTATCGCTACCCCTATCTCTTGCCGGCACTCAGGGCGATGCCCCGCTAGCAACAACCAGGGGCGGCACAAAATTATCTAGCAGTGCCTTCGCACCCAACAATTATCTCGAATCCAGCGAAAAACTGATCGAAAGTTTGGACGAGTCAAAAGCTGAGCCTACGGTAGAACGAAGTTTAGCCGCCAGTTTGTTAACTCCCTTGGGACTGAGTTCCATGCTGCTGTTTTTGCTGTCATGCACAGCTTTGGGCTACGCAGTCATGTACCCGTCAAATCTAGTTAAGATGGCAGGCCTGAACCGTTTGCTCGATCGCACCTCACCCTCTTCAAGCGACAGTTCCGCCTCTACTCGCATCTCAGATACCAGCACCAAAGAACTGCCGAAAGCTCCAAATCTGGTATCCAAGGAATTTGTCGAGCTAGATTTGAGCACTCTCAGCAACGTCCAGCCGACAGTCAGCCCGATTCCTTCCCCGTCACCAAAAGCATTAATCCCGCCAACCCCGCCAGCGCCTCCGGGCCCGGGCGCGGCTGTGCCGATTCCGACAGAAGACGGCAACCCGGCCAGAGGCAGGGAACAAGGACTCAACAATCTGAGCACGGCTTTGCTTCCCACTCCCAGCCCCAGCGCCGCCCAGCCTGTCCCGACACTGCCGACACTGCCTCCAACACCATCCCCAGCCCAGCCTGCCGCGGCATCCCCAGCCGCCGCCTCCCCAGCAGCAGCCCCGCTGGGAAGGCCTGCACGGGCTGCCGACGGTTTCTATTACGTTGTCACCGATTACACCGACGAAAAATCGCTGCAGCAAGCCAGAACCGCTGTTCCCGATGCCTACGTGCGAAACTTCTCAAAGGGTGTCAAGATCCAAATGGGGGCTTTGAACGATGCTGCCTCAGCAGAACGTTTGGTGAAAGAACTCCAAGAAAAAGGGGTGAAGCCACAATACTATCAACCATAAATTAGGTAAAGGGTGAAAAACTTTAACTAAATTGTTAGACAAAGCTAGACAATGAGGAATGTTTTGTCTAACACAAAATTGGTTTTGTAATTGTCAATTCCCAGTCCTAAATCTAAAATTTAATAAAATCGGGAGACGGGCAAAATGGGATTATTCGATCGCCTATGGCGAGTGATTCGAGCCAATATTAACAGTTTGGTCGGCGCTGCTGAAGACCCAGAAAAAATTCTGGAACAGGCTGTAATGGATATGCAGGAAGATTTGGTGCAGCTCAGACAAGCTGTGGCCGGAGCGATTGCAGCTCAAAAACGCACCGAACGCCAGTGCTCCCAAGCTGAGTCTACGGCAGCAGAATGGCATCAGCGGGCGCAGCTAGCTTTGCAAAAAGGCGAGGAAAATTTGGCGCGGGAAGCTCTGACGCGCAAGAAATCTTATCAAGAAACGGCAACGGCGATGAAAGCCAGTCTCGGACAACAGAACGCTGTTGTGACTAAACTTAAAGAAAATATGCGGACGCTCGAAAGTAAAATTTCCGAGGCAAAATCTAAAAAAGATATGTACATTGCCCGAGCTCGATCGGCCGCATCGTCGGAAAGGCTGCAAGAAATGATGGGCAATCTCAGTACGGGCAGCGCTTTGAGTGCCTTTGAACGGATGGAAGAGAAAGTCATGCAGCTAGAAGCTCGCTCCGAAGCAATCGCAGAACTCGGAACTAACGATTTAGAAAAGAAGTTTCTCTCTCTCGAAGGTGCCGACGATGTGGATACCGAGTTGGCGGCGATGAAAGCACAAATGCTTCCGGGAAATAATACACCCAAATTGCCGTCGAGGGAGCCGCCCGCATCCTGAACCCCGGCAACAGAACAAGAGTCTCGACGAGCAAAAACTTCTCAACAGCCTAGCTAGAGATGGCTCGAAGCCTGTTGGGGAATTCCCGGATCGAAGTTAAACTCAATAGGTAGGTGCATGAATAAGCTTGCCTGCATCACATTACTCGATCGCTTTAAACTGGATTTATCTGTCTGCAAAAATTGCCAAAAACTAAATCGCACTAAAAATCTGACCAGAGTGAATTTCACAACTGCGGGCTAGGGCTATCAAGCCTGCTTTCCGCCTACTTCGTACACCTCACCCAGGAAAAATAGCATTATGGGATTATTTGACCGCATTAGCCGAGTCGTCAAAGCCAATCTTAACGATCTGGTCAACAAAGCTGAAGACCCGGAAAAGATTTTAGAACAGTCTGTTACGGATATGCAGGAAGACTTGGTGCAGTTGCGTCAGGCCGTTGCCAGCGCGATCGCCACTCAAAAGCGCACCCAGACTCAGTACAATCAAGCTGAGTCTCAGTCTAACCAGTGGCAGCAGCGCGCTCAGCTAGCCCTGCAAAAAGGAGACGAGACTTTGGCCAGGGAAGCGCTGGTTCGCAAAAAGTCTCACGCTGAAACGGCGGCTACGCTGAAAGCCAGTTTGGATCAGCAATCGGCTCAGGTGGAAAGTCTCAAGCGCAACTTGATCGGTTTGGAGAGCAAAATTTCCGAAGCTAAGACTAAGAAGGATATGCTCAAAGCGAGGATATCCGCTGCTAAAGCTCAGGAACAGCTCAACAATACCATTGGCACCTTGAATACTGGCAGTTCAATGGCGGCTTTCGATCGCATGGAAGAAAAAGTTTTGCAAATTGAAGCTCGCGCGGGGGCTTCGGCAGAATTGGCGGCCGGCGGGAGCAATTTAGAGGAACAGTTCCGCTTGCTCGAAAGCGGCGGCGATGTTGACGACGAGTTGGCTCAGATGAAAGCTCAACTTACCGGGGGTTCTGTGTCTCAAGGTCAATTGCCGGCAGCGGGTAAAACGGCAGCAGCTAGTAGCTCGGAGTCGAGTCCGGTGATTGACGCTGAGTTGGAAGAATTGCGATCGCAGCTCAATAAAATGTAGTAATCTCTATCAAAATTTACTTATTTCTCAGATCGCAGGTTTGATAGAATGCTCCGCCGACCTACAGGACTAGCTTGGGAGGTCGGAGTTTTTTTGACTAATTTTCCACTAATTTTTATACTCACAAAGTAGGAATTTTGTCAACTATATTTATATTGATTTAAGGAATTAAGTGTTTAAAAAGTGATAGAGTAATTTTATTCCTTGCAAGAGGGCTAGTTTGGGAGGTCAATCGATTTTAGATTTTAGATTTTAGATTTTAGATTTTAGATTTTAGATTTTAGAATTGAAGCATTGGCTTGCGCGAGATAAATTCCGGGGGCAAGTTTCATCGGATACAGGTTTTTTATTTGTGGACGGATGAATTTGGGGGCTTGTATCCTGGATGCTTTCGGTTAGAGTTTTTTAAGTAATTGTGAAGTACACAAACTAGAGTTGCTGTCAACTATCTTTATATTGAGTTAAGGAATTAATTGTTTAAAAAGTGATAGAGTAATTTTATTCCTTGCAATTGCGTCGGTCTCGCCCGATCGTAAGTGTAAATAACTATCAAATATGGCTAATCTGTCATGCCCGTGGAATTTTATAGAGGCTTTTGTAAAATCAAGTTTTTCAAGGCATTAGCGCTTGGTTTTTCAATTGCAGCTATTTGCCCCGCACTGCTATCAGCTCTAAGTCTTGGCGAGTCGATGGTTGCTACCGACTCAGGGGTGCAAGCGCCAATTGTGCAGGAGAATTTACCGTCTCAATTCAAACTAGATCGAGAAACAGCAGACGATCGCGATCGGCTTCGTGATTTATACTCAGGTTCAGAATTAAATAGAGACAGTAAAGAGGAAGAAAATAGCATCCCGGAGTTCGATCGTCGATCCACCCAAACTGAGACCCCAGAAACTCTCCCTCAATTGCCTAGCCGAGGAGAAAACAGACACGAATTTCCGATTCCCAACCCGCGGCTGGCAAATCCGCCTCGTCTCCCGTAACCCTCGCCACCAGCGCCCTTGCTTTCAGGCGAACAGCTTTTGCCGCCGGCTGTTCCCGCGCCGGCACAGCCTCCAGAATTGCTAAGATTCCGGGTACGATAAAAGTCGATTGATTTGAAGTAGTTGGCAGTTGACTTACCGCGAGCCGATCGTGCAAAATCCGAGAAGAGAAATCGCGATCGGTATCGGTATCCGCAGGCGAGAAGTGGAATTGGCTGGGGCAGAGCTTTTGTCGATCGAACCATTCGGTATAGGGGGATCGGACACCTTGCGGGGCTACCGTCAGGAGGCTTTGCTGGCGGATAGCCGGATTTTTGATTCAGCCGAGTTGCGGTATCCGATGCAAGCGCACCCGCGACAACCAAGGAGTTTTGCAGGTGACGGCGTTTGTGGATTTTGGCAATCTTTGGCATCCCAGGGAAAGCGAGGTTTTGGAAGCGAATACTTTGCTGTCAGCCCCATTGCGGCTGCGGTGACTGTACGGCGAAAGGTGAAATGCTCGCGGAGGCGGGGGAATTCCTTTGATTGATATTAAGTCGAGCAACAGGAGTTTACAAGAGCGCGGGCTGTATTTTTATGTATAATTCAAACCTTTTTAGGAAAGCAGTCGTTTTGCCCTTGGCGGAACTGAGCAATTCCGCTATATAGTAATAAGTATCATTTGGCACTCTTCTGTAGCTGCCAAGAGTGCATTTTACTGATAATCTTTAAATTAAACTATGTCTAAGGTGCGGTTGCTGCTTTTAAGTTCTTTTGCTTCCGGTTTTGGGCTTTGCTCAATCATTTTGGCGATCTTTACGATGACTTCCCGGCTGTCGTTTACGTCTTTTTTTACATTTGTTTTAACTTTGGTGTTTTTTGGAATTAATCTGCTTTTTGCGTTGCATTATTATACATCGCTTACTAAGCAATTGAGTGTTAAACATAAAAGGAAAGCGAGAATTTAGCGGTGGTGAAGCAGAAACGGACAAAGGCATGGAGAGTTATTTATGGAATTTGAATGGAATCCAGAGAAAGCGACACTAAATCTTGAGAAGCATGGTGTTTCGTTTCAAGAAGCCACAACCATATTTAATGACCCGCTATCTGTAACTTTTCCAGACCCTCAGCATTCCATCGGAGAAAGCCGGTACGTTATTATTGGTATATCCAGGTATGGACAACTTTTAATTGTTGCACACACCGATCGAGGAGAAACAGTAAGAATCATCAGTGCCAGAAAAGCTACCCGCCAGGAGCAGAGGTTTTATGAAGAAGGATATTGAGAACGAAATGGAAGACGAATTACTTGCTGAGTATGACTTTGCTCAGATGAAAGGAGGTGTTAAAGGCAAGTATGTTGAGCAATATCGTGCAGGAACAAACTTGGTGCTTTTAGACCCCGATATTGCCCAAGCTTTTCCTAATGATGCAGCAGTGAATGACGCATTGAGGATGTTAATCAAAATTGCACAGCGCCAGCAGTTAAATACTGCGGTGCAGCGGAGCCACGAAGGATCTGAACTTTGAGAAGGCGATGTCAGGAGATTGTGCGATCGCCCATATTATTTATTTGCCCAAAAAGCGATCGCCTCTTGATTAAAACAACTATCTAGCTGTCAGCCATAATTATTTAAGGTCTAATTATTTAGGAGGTGCGATCGTGGTTATTGCTTCAACCAACCCGCCAAATCTTCCCGATGCGACAAAGACTCGCTTGACTCCAGATGAATACCGGGCGATCGAGGAAACTGCTGAAGAACGTCACGAATACTGTAACGGAGAGATTATCGCTAGGCCAGGAGGTTCAGAAGTCCACAGCGCGATCGCCTGTAACTTGTTAATTTACTTGGGTTTTTTGTTGAGAGACACCGATTTTCGCTTGTATAACAGCGATTTGCGGGTTTGGACTCCCGAACATCGGTGCGGAACCTATGCTGATTTGATGGTCGTCAATGGCGAACCTGAATTCAATGGATCTCGCACGGACGAAATTCTCAATCCTTTACTGATTGTTGAGGTTCTTTCGCCCTCTACTGAAGGCTACGATCGAGGTGAAAAGTTCAGAAAATATCGCTCTCTTGCTAGTTTTTGTGAATATTTGCTGGTTAGTCAAGCTGAACCCTATATTGAGCAATATTATAATGGCGATCGCCCAAGTAGCGAGCGCTGGCAATGGCAAGTTTGCGATCGGCGCGATCGGGCGATCGTCCTGCACAGTTTAAATATAGAACTTCGGATGTCTGAAGTCTATCGCCACATTAATTTTTAATGGCGATTTTTTAGACTTTGAAATGGATTCTATTGAACGAGAAATATAATTTTAGGAAAAAGCGATGGCTACTCTAATTCAAAACCAAAGGTCAAACCTCACTGAAAACCAAGTTGAAACACCTGCAGATAAAAAAATCTGGACTGATGCAGAATTCATGGCACTCAACCGAGATGGACACCGCTATGAAATTGTGAATGGAGAACTAATTGATATGGGAAATTCGGGTGCAAAACACGGTTATGTTGCCGTTATTTTGAGTGCAGCCTTGTTTAACTGCGTATCAACGCGAAAATTAGGCGCAATTTTCGATTCCAGCACTGCTTTTAAGATGAAATCAGGAAACAAGCGATCGCCCGATGTTTCCTTCATGGCAAAAGAACGCCTGCAAGGGCTAGACGAACTCCCCGACGGCTTCCTAGAAGGTGCGCCGGATCTGGCCGTAGAAATCCTTTCTCCTGGCAATACAGTGGCAGAAATTCACGACAAACTCGTAGAATATTTCGAGAATGGGGCGCGTTTAGTCTGGGTGATTCATCCTAAAGAACAGTATGTGCTAGTTTATCGATCGTCCCAAGAGCCCGATCGCCTGCTTAAGTCCGTTAACTCCCTCGATGGGGAAGAAATCGTCCCCGGCTTTACTCTTCCGATTGCGGAGTTATTTCAAAAACTGGCTTTTTAATGAAAGTGCGATCGGACTCAGGAAAATTGCGAGTAGTATTGATAATTTAACTTAGGCAGCTAGTAAGACTGAATCAGAAAATTGCGGGTAATCAGCTAGTAATATAAAGATAACTTCTAGGAGGCTATAACGATGACAAACATATCCGACGAACAAACAGCGATCGTCCGTACAGAAAGAGGACTGACGATCGCAGGTACGCGCATCACTATCTACGACATCATGGACTATGTGACGGCTCAATATCCGCCTAAGTTTATCAGGGGATTGTTTGACCTTACAGAGGAACAAATTAACGTGGCTTTAACTTATATTGAGGCAAATCGCGCTGATGTTGAAGCTGAGTATCAAATGGTTCTTAAGGAAGCTGAGGAACTGCGGGTGTACTACGAAGAAAAAAATCGCGATCTCATTGCTCGAATTGCCGCCCAACCACCAAAAGCTGAAACGGAAGCTGCTTCGGAAAAACTGCGAGCGGCTAAGGCAAAACGTGAGGCTAAAGCGTGATTTTTTTGATAGATGATAATTTCAACGGACACGCGATGATTTTCTTTGGCTCTATTTAATGATTATGACGCTTCTTGATTTGCCGTTCTATTAAATATTTGACACCCCCTAATGCTAAATCAGTAAGACCATGAACTATATTGTGCCCCTGCCCATGTTCGTTTCCTTTAGGTAATAAGCCAAATACTTTCATGCCCACTTCTGCGGCTTCAACAGTTTTTAGGATTCGTTTTAGAATTTTAAGGTCGGGATCATCAATCCACTCAAAGTAATCCTGTAAATCGTCAAATCCGCCATATTTAACAGCTTTCTCAGGATTAGTATGCCAAGTATATAATGTAAAATTATTTTGGGACTTTGGACAGCCTAACTCCTGTAAATGGGGGAACATAACCTGCACGGGACAAACTTTATCTTTCTCCCATGATGCAGGAACTTTAAGGCAAACGGCAGGATGAAGCCAAGGGATCTGCGAAGTGATTGATAGTGCAAAACCTGTAGCAGGTTGTATTTCAAATACCTTGCCGTCTTCATACCACAAAAAACCTCCACACAGCCATATTATTTTGGGATCGTGCTTATAATACCAGTTTCCCTGGAAATAAGTTGAGCCATCAGAGTTTCGGATGATTGCCTTGCCGTAAGGTTGATTACTGCTGGAAACTTCACCTTCATAAAAAGAGCCATCTGGATATACTATAATTGCCCTACCGTCAGCTAACTTTCCGTTACGAAATTCATATAAAAATGTATTTCCATTGGGCAAAATAATAGTTCCTTTTCCATGAGTCACACCTTGATAAAACCCCCCTTTGTAGATGACACCAGAAGGAAATATCAACCCCTCGTAATATCCACTGTCAATTAATTCTTTAATTTGTTGGATTTCTTCTTGGTTCATCTGGCTTCATCCTTTGTTCAGATATGTTTTAATTTTTATTAAAACATATCTGAACGCGAACCTTCTACATAAAAATGAATTTTGTTTCGATCTGTACCACCAGTCCTTGACACCTTAATTTTTAAATTTAAGGTCTGAGGTAGAACAAAATTAACCATTTGAAATGGAAACGAAAAAACATCTCTGCTTGATGCAATACGCTGACCTGATTCAGTAAATAATTCCAGGCAGAGATACCCGTATTTTTCACGGTCATAGCTTTGATGGATAGATAATCTGCCATGATGTGCGGTTAGCCTATAAACTCCTTCTGTCAAAGAAACATATTTTTCCTTTGATTCTTCAGAACCAATTTCACCGCATTCTTTCTCTGAGTCAAAAAGAGTTAGGTTGACTGTATTTTTACCAGAACCCAAATTGAACATTGAATTGACCTCTCTGTAATAATTGTAGTCAACGGTTTGTGGAAGTGTCAAAATTAATAATTAGCTATTGTTCCTAATAGTAGCTTCTCATACCTATAATATTGCAAGTCTAAAAAGTACGATTAAGTCAGGAGTTTTCTAAATTTTTGTATGATTTTATTGATTTTAATTGTCAAGGTACGGAAAAGTATGATAAATTAAGATAACCTTAAGCTATACTTCAACCAAAACTCAGCCTATGAATAGTGAGGAACTCTTACAGTGGGCGGATGATCTTGTATTTACAAAAGCTGCAAAACACCTCGATTCTCTGCAAATGGCTATCCTAGAAGGGGCTTGGCAAGGATTAAAATATGAAGAAATTGCTAAAAAATGCCATCGCAGTAAGTCCCATGTTAAAAATATAGCTGCCGAATTATGGCAGACTTTATCCGATATGTTAGGAGAAGATATCAACAAAGTGAATGTTCGCTCTATTTTAGAAAGAAAAGCATTATGCAATATTTACAACAATAATGGTTCACAGATTGTGGGTTACATTAATAGTCATATCAATATCTGTGGAGAAAAACGGCAAGAGGTAGAAGATACTAAACAGCGATCGCCCTTTCCCCCTGAATCTCCCCAAAATCAAGCCCGATCGCCCATAATCGATTTAACCGACGCACCCGAACTCCCTTACTTTTACGATCGCACCTCAGAACTCTCCACCCTCAAACAATGGATTTTGCAAGCCCACACCCGCTTGATTACCGTCTACGGCTTAAGCGGAATTGGCAAAAGCGCGATCGCCCTCAAACTCATCGAACAAATTCAAACCGAATTTGATTATATTATTTGGTTAAGCCTCACCAACACTCCCGCACTTTCCACCCTCCAAACCGAACTCAAGCAATTTTTTGGGCGATCGCAACAACTCCCATTACCCACAATCATCGATTATTTCCGATCTTCTCGCTGTCTAGTAATTCTTGATGACGTACAGAATATTTTTAGTAGCAGTCAATTAGCAGGTCAATATTTAGCAGGCTATGAAGACTATGGCAAATTTTTCAAACAAATTGCCACATCCTCTCATCAGAGTTGTTTAATCCTCCTCAGTTGGGAAAAACCCAAAGAAATCGCGAATTTAGAAGCCGAAAACCTCTCCACGCGAAGCTTACACCTCAAAGGGTTAGGAGAAGAAGCCGCAGAAATTTTTCAACAAAAAGGATTAGTCGATGAGGAAAAATGGTCAGACTCGATCGCCCTTTATCAAGGTCATCCTTCCTGGCTAAATATCATCGCTGCAACTATTTTGGAGTTGTTTGATGGTAGCGTTTCCCGGTTTTTATGCGATGTAAATGATTTATTCTTAGGTGACTTACAACCCATCTTAGAATCTCACCTAGAGCGTTTATCAGACTCCGAAAAAAAGGCGTTATACTGGTTAGCCACTCAAAATGAAACTGTAGATATTTCCCGAAAAACTACTGATAGTGAATTATCCCAATCAGAATTTTGGCAAGCCATACAATCTTTAGCGCGACGCGGCTTAGTGGAAAAAGTGTTAGTAGGAGGGCGATCGATGTTTTTTCTCAATCCCGTATTCAAAGCATACATTCAGTGCAAGTTAAATCTTATATAAGCTATGGGTAATTTCACCCTATCGCAACGCAATTAAACCACAGAATTACTCTTTTATATTCTACAACGATCGCATAAAAGCATTCACCGCATCATATTGGTCGGCCATACGCGAATAGAACTCGATCGATCGCAAATCCAACTCCGGCAACAGTTCGCTCTTACTCACCAACTCATATCCCGTTGGACGCAAACAATAAACCGAAATTACACCATCCTCCCAAAACCAAACCTCCTGCACACCAACCCGACGATAGATTTCCAGCGTATCAATTCCACCACTCGTCACTGTCACCTCGATCGCCAAATCTGGAACCGACTTGCGCGGACCCAAACAGTAAGACTCATCTGGTTCCTTCCGCGCGCCTAATTTCTTCATCCCGATAGTTGTACTGCCGCGCCCGTAGAAACGAATATTTCTCATCCGCATATAAATTTCTAAAAGCTGGCCTAAAGTGTTTTTAGGTTCTTCGTGGGCCTCAGATAAAGGAGCCATAATTTCTAAACACCCATCCAAATAAGTTAAACGCGCCCCAGTGTCCGCCAAATCAGCATCCAATTTTTCCAGAGTCTCCCATGTCACGTTTGACAGGAAAGCCGCACCTTTACCCAATCCTGCTTTAGAAATTGCGACAACCATCTGACTTACCTTTCACAATCATTTTTCCATAATATACGACTTCAAAAATTTGGAGTCTATCGCCATACTAAATCCGGCTGTAATATTCTATTCTTTAGTCTCGCGTTGCGCGGACTTCGTTTGTGTAGTAGCGGTTTCAACCGCCGAGTCATCGCAAAATTTTTTCCCAAAACAAAAAGCGCCCCTATTTCGAGGAGCGCTTTTTGTTAATCAAAAACTAAAACTTAGCCATTGATAGAAGGAGCAACCATTGCTACTGGAGTGACTTC